>NZ_JBQHWC010000026.1:0-46900 GCF_052064155.1 Blautia sp. HCP3S3_C12
TTTACCACTGGAAATACAAAATGGATGATATTGAAGAGACTGAGTCTGCATCTGTTTAATATGGTACTTATTAAATGGTCGATGTACTAGTTACTAAAATATTAAAAAGACCAAGGTTACCTCTAAAAATATATGCCAAAGTCTCTCCAAAAAACAGAACTGTAGCAATAAGAAATAATCGAACGAACATCCTCATACTCTTCTGTTTTGGATTATTTGCTTTAATTGAAACAAATATTATTAGACAGAACAAACAAAAGAACATATCCATTGTTGCCTGTGCAATTTCAAGACTTGTAATATTCATCTATTTTTCTCCTCGTCGGTTGATACTCTTTTTTACCTTATATTTGAATTGATGGATAATGCTTGTTTTTTTATTCTTATACAAGATTACTGTTTTTTCTTCGAAAGGTAAATTTATCAATTCTGCAACTTCAAATTTTCTGTTCCCTATAAAATTAATTTATTGGGATTTAACCAAATCGCTAAACAACGAGTCAAAATACTCTTTAAACCAATATTCACTCTTTCTTCCCAGTGTACCTCTTGACCTTTCTGGTTACCGTACCATCTGCATGGCGCTCAATGTTACTTCTGCCTCCGACTCGTTGATTACCAGGCTGCCATCTTCGGCATTGCTGTATCCGTAGCATTTTCGGTTATATATTTGTGCATCCGGGTTCTGGGCAGCCTTATCCAGACTCCACTTGATATTCTCACTCTTGTTCTCAGACTCGCCCTGGGCAATGGCTCCATGAAGGCTGATTGCAAGTTCCGCTTCCTTGTCAAAGGAATACAGCTGCTCATTCTCAAAGTAGACCGGGACATTCACCTTTTTCAGTTCCCGAACAATAGTCAGAACATCCACCGTGTTTCTGGCAAATCGGCTGATGGACTTGGTGTACACAAGAGTCCCTCTCCCGGCTCTGCAATCGTCCAGGAGCCGCATTAAATTCTTACGGTTATCTGATGTCCTGCCGGACTGAATATCCAAATAGACGTCATACAGCCGCTCCTGCTGGCTATTAGCCACATCCGCAATAAGGCCGGAAAGCTGATGACCAGCGCTCACGACTTGTGTTTTACTTGCAGTGCTGACCCGGCAATAGATGCCAACCTCATACCTTGACGGCGGTAATGGCGGATGCTGTTTCATTTTTTAACGATAGCCATAATGCCCTCCTGCGTTATCGTTATAGAGTACACCCGTATAGGCTGTTCTCATTATAACTCAGATTAGGCTAACTGTATATAAAAATGCAAAAATCATTGAAAATAAAGGATTTCGGGAGTACAGATAACAGCCTACTTTGCATTCATTGCAACCACCATTTTGATACAAGGAAACAATTGCACCCCCTAAATACAGGAGATGCATCACCCTCCATCCGGGCATTGGATCAGGCTACTCTTCATTTTATGGACAATTGCAGAGTAGTCTTTTCTTTCACGAAAAAAGAGATATCAACGCGCCAGGGTCAATATCTCTTCCTTTTTTTTTAATTCAATTATCAGGTTCACGGTCTTTCCCTCTCACAAGCTGTGCTTTCTCCGATCTTTTCCTGTCACGATGTAGTATTGCTTCTTGTTTTCATACATTTCCGCATCTGCGGCTTTCAGAAGCGTCTGAAAATCCGTATCCTTTGTGCCGCTTATCGTCGTACCGAGGGACGCGGTAGCACCCAGTTGGCTTTTTGCCGTTTCCAGTAGTTTCTGAAACGCCGGATGTGTGATGTTTGGCAGAACCGCAATGAACTCATCTCCGCCAAACCGATACACATGACGCTTTCCGAACACAGATTTCAGCGTCTGTGCGGTCTGCACAATGAATTTATCACCGGCATCATGTCCCTTTTGGTCATTTATTTCCTTTAGGCCATTTATGTCGCACATGACAACCGCCAGGGGAAAGTACTTCTCCAGCTTTTCTGTGTACGCCCAATCCAGTGCTTTTCTGTTTTTACAATCTGTGAGCTGGTCATATAATGCACTGTACTCCAGTGCATCTGCATTATCGCGCAGTCTTATCATAAAAGAAATCATAAACTCGATCATATCTATCAGATTCGAGATCTCATGCAGTTTCTCTTCGGGAGGATTGTCCACACCGTAGAATCCGACCATCTTGCCGTTGATTTTGATTGGCCCTGTCACAAGGGTATTGACACCCTGAGGTTTCAGCCGTTCATAGATGGCTTCGCTTGTTATTTTGCATTCTTCAATGTCATGGATGATGACATTGTTGGATTCTTGATATTGTGCAAACCATGTTTCAATGATGCCTTCATACGGCACATCCTGCAAGTTATCTTTTTCTTTCGATACGCCCGCTTTGCACCACTCGTAGGTGTTGTCAAACGTTCCGCGGTCATTCTGTTCAAAGATGTACGCTCGATCGGCGGTCACACGCTGTCCGATATACTCCACCAGTTGATTCAGTACTTTGTCCGGATTTTCTTCTGAAGCGGCATACCGAACCATGTCCGTGAGGAATCTCTCGTAATTCAGGATTCGTTCCTGCGATTCGCGCTTGCTGACTTCCAACGTTTCCTTTTCCTTATGGTACAGGATTCTCTGGAGCTTGCTTCGCATCATCGTGGCAGTCAGAAGCATACTCAGCACCCCGTACAGAATAACATTCACTAGGTTTTTGGATAGAATTGGGTTGTGCTGCGCAAAGAAAGCAAGTCCGATATAGAGCAGCATACTGCTCAGAATCAGCCCGTTCATGACCGCCGTTCTGGCGGTAAACAGCAGCAGCGCTGCCACCATGAACACAATGTAGTTGACAGTGAGCTCCTCCGGTGTAATCAGCGTTCCCGTAATAATGCCGAACAGCAGCAGCGCGGCAAAAAAGCTGTATACAACCAGTTTTTTCCCAAAAAAGCTTCTAAGTTGACAACGAGAAATGCAAAAATAGACCAAAGAAAGGAACGTATTGGTACAAAACCTCGAAAATTGGTACAAACTACATGATTATTTATTATTATTTTTTGCTCTTAGTATAACTTTGCACCTGCTGGAATATGGTCATCAACCATCAGAAGATGAAGTTTTTCTTCGCCCTCTTCCTCATGGATTGCACTAAGTAACATTCCACAGGAATCAATTCCCATCATAGCTCTTGGCGGCAGGTTTGTGATAGCAATCAGTGTTTTTCCAACCAGTTCTTCTGGCTCATAATAAGCGTGAATACCGCTTAAAATGGTACGATCTATGCCTGTTCCATCGTCCAGAGTGAACTGTAACAGCTTCTTGGATTTCTTAACTGCTTCACATGCTTTTACCTTTACAGCTCTGAAATCTGACTTGCTGAAAGTATCGAAATCAACCATTTCTTCGAATAATGGCTCAACTTTTACTTTGGAAAAATCAATCTTCTCAACTGGCTTTGTTTCCTGTGCAGCATTGTTTGCTTCGTTCTTTGCTGCCCCCTGTGACTTCATTGTCGGGAACAGCAGTACGTCACGGATTGCCTGGCTGTCTGTAAGCAGCATAACCAGACGGTCGATTCCGTATCCGATACCACCTGTAGGCGGCATACCGATCTCCAGTGCATTCAGGAAGTCTTCATCTGTGTGGTTTGCTTCCTCATCTCCTGCGTCAGCAAGAGCATCCTGTGCTTTGAAACGCTCTCTCTGGTCAATCGGGTCATTGAGCTCGGAATATGCGTTACACATTTCCCATGTATTAATGAACAGCTCGAAACGCTCTACTTTATTCGGATCAGAAGGTTTCTTCTTTGTCAGCGGAGAAATCTCGATTGGATGATCCATGATAAAGGTTGGCTGGATCAGTTCTTTTTCACAGTATTCCTCGAAGAACAGGTTGATGATATCACCCTTCTTATGACGTTCTTCATATTCAATATGATGCTCATCTGCAAGCTTCTTAGCTGCTTCATCATCTGCAACTTCATCAAAGTCAATTCCTGCATATTTCTTGATCGCATCATTCATGGTCAGACGTTCAAAAGGTTTGCTAAGGTCGATCTCGATACCATTGTAGGAAATCTTCGCAGAACCACAAACCTTCTCTGCCAGATAACGGAACATAGACTCAGTCAGTTCCATCATGCCTTCATAATCTGTATATGCCTGATAAAGCTCCATCAGAGTAAACTCCGGATTATGACGGGTATCTACACCTTCATTACGAAATACACGTCCGATCTCATAAACTCTCTCAAGACCACCAACGATCAGTCTCTTCAGATAAAGTTCAAGAGAAATACGAAGCTTAACATCTTCGTTCAGTGCATTATAATGAGTTTCAAACGGTCTTGCTGCAGCACCGCCTGCATTTGCAACCAGCATCGGAGTTTCCACTTCCATGAAGTCACGGTCTGCAAGGAAGTTACGGATTTCTTTCAGAATCTGGGAACGTTTGATAAATACCTTCTTGCTGTCCTGATTCATGATAAGGTCTACATATCTCTGGCGATAACGGGTGTCCGTATCTGTCAGTCCGTGGAATTTCTCCGGAAGAATCTGTAAGCTCTTGGAAAGAAGAGTCATCTTCTCTGCATGAATAGAAATTTCACCGGTTCTGGTTCTGAATGCAAAGCCTTCCAGACCAAAAATATCACCGATATCAGATTTCTTGAAATCTGCATAGGAGTCTGCCCCAATGGCATCTCTTGCTACATATACCTGAATATTTCCCTGTAAATCCTGGATATTGCAGAAAGAAGCTTTTCCCATAACACGTTTAAACATCATACGGCCAGCAATAGATACATGGATTGGGCTGGCATCCATAATGCTTCTTCTTTCTTCGTAATCTTTTTTCAGGGCTTCCTTTGCCTGCTCTTCGTCAAGATCTGCTACGTCCGGCTCTGTACGATCCTTTAACAGTTCTTTCTCATGTGCTTCATAAAGCTCTTTTACTTCCAGTGAATGATGTGTCTGGTCAAATTTTGTGATCTGAAACGGATCCTTGCCGTTGGCCTGAAGCTCTGCCAGTTTATCCCGGCGAACCTTCAGTAACTGGTTTAAATCCTGTTCCTGCTGCTTCTGCTGTGCCACCTTGGTTCCTCCTTATATATTTGTGTCTCTCAGTGTCTTATATATTTCTCTGAATCTCCAGAACTTTGTATTTCATGATTCCGGACGGCATCTCTACCTCTACTACATCACCTGTATGTGCACCCATCAGTGCTTTTCCAACAGGAGATTCATTAGAGATCTTGCCTTCCAGGCTGTTTGCCTCTGTGGAACCTACAATCTTCAGCTCAATATCTTCTTCAAATTCATAATCGTGTACTTTTACCTTGCAGCCAACGTTGATTCTGTCAAGATCAACCTCATCTTCTACTACAACTTCTGCATTTTTTAAGATTTTCTCAATCTCTTCAATACGTGCTTCAATGTCTCTCTGTTCGTCTTTTGCTGCATCATACTCAGCATTCTCAGATAAATCGCCCTGTTCTCTGGCTTCCTTAATCTTTTCTGCTACTTCTTTTCTCTTTACTACCTTTAAATCATGCAGCTCTTCTTCCAGTTTTTTAAGTCCTGCATAAGTCAGTAAGTTCTTCTTTTCTTCCATTATAACCTTACTCCCTTTCAATATCCGGATTCTCTCATGCACTTATGGCAACCGGATCATTACATGGATTTATGTGTTCCCCGATACATCATACCTAAAAAAGGGCAGACTTATTCTAGGATATTCACAATTTCTGTATTATACAAAAAAGCCCCCGGATTGTCAAGCATTCCGGGCACTTTTCGTTACTGTTCACTCCGTTCACAGTAACGTATCCAAAATCAACAATACATAAATGCTGACATTATAATTTCATCAGCAATTCCTGTAGTGCTTCATAACTTTCTATTGTATTGGATGCTCTTCTCAATCCTGCGCTGTGTCTCATACCGGCTGTATACCAGGCTACATGCTTACGCATTTCCCGGATTCCTGTAAACTCTCCCTTTAACGCAATCTGCGCTCTGGCATGGCGCAGGATCATTTCCCTGATCTCCTCTGAGGAAGGTCTGGGTAAAAGCTCTCCGGTTTGGAAATAATGGTTCATCTCCCGGAAAATCCAGGGATTTCCCCTGACAGCCCTTCCAATCATTACTCCATCACAGCCAGTCTGCTTCAGCAGTGCTTCCGCTTTCAACGGTGAATCTACATCTCCATTTCCAATCACAGGAATAGAAACTGCCTCTTTGACCTGACGAATTATATCCCAGTCTGCTGTGCCGGAATAGTACTGCTGTCTGGTCCTGCCGTGAACAGCAATGGCTGCTGCCCCGGCATCCTCTGCCCGCCTGGCAATTTCCACAATGTCCACCGGTGCATTTTCGAAACCAATACGCACTTTTACAGTCACAGGCTTTTGAATGGCAGAAGACACACTTTTTATAATCTGCACAATCAACTCCGGATTCTTCAGTAATGCTGAGCCCTCTCCATTGTTTACCACCTTGGGTACCGGGCAGCCCATATTAATATCCAAAATATCAAAATCCTTATCCTCAATGGATTTCGCAACCTCTGCCATCAATTCCGGTTCACTGCCAAAAAGCTGCATGGATACCGGATGTTCACAGGGATCAATTTTCATCAAGGCAATGGTGTTTTTATTATGGAAAGAAATGGCTTTGGCACTGATCATTTCCATACAGATTAATCCCGCTCCCTGTTCCTTACACAGTGTACGGAATGGCATATCCGTCACTCCTGCCATAGGTGCCAGTACAAACGGATTCTCAATTCGTACATTGCCAATTTTCCAGCTCATATCCCTTCCCCGGATCTCATTCTGTCTGTGGTTACACTGTGCCTTTTTTAATCCTGCTTCCATATTTATTCCTCGCTATGCGGAACTTTTTTCAGATCATCCTCTGTAATATCTCCCAGGAAAAATACTCTATAATACATTTCCAGAGATTCCAGCAATTCTTTTTTCTCAGTCTGGATCTGCTTGATTTTCAGAGCACTGCCAATCTCATCATAACGGGCGTCTGCCTCTAATGCCTCTGTTTTGAATTCCAGAGTTCCATCCTGAGCAAACTCCAATGTAAGAATTCCTCCCACATCCTCTGTAAAAAGGACGCACATAATCTGCAATTCCTTTTTCACATGATCCGGAAGGGCATTAAAATCCTGGTTAAAATAAAATTTCTGTTCATAAGCGCTTGCACCACAGAGCACAATATTATCCTGATACATAAAAATATTTCCTCCTGTATGTGTGATACTATTAACCTTCTTAATCACAATATCGCTTTCTGATTATACGAAAATCAATATATTCTGCATAATACATTTCTCAATCATACATAACTGTATAATCCCCGCACAGATACCTCCCCTGCGCTGATCTTTGTCACTGTTCCATCCGCTTTTTCTACCAGAAGATTCCCCTTTGTATCAATTCCTCTGGAAACTCCTTCAAAACTGTCTGCACCGTTAAGAACTCTTACCGGCTGGTTAAGATTAGCCAGGATCCTGTGGTATTCTTCCAGAAGATTTTCAAAATCACAGGTCTGAATGAAGCGCTCATAATCCTCTTCAAAATGTTTCATCACAAGCCCGATGATCTGATTACGGTCGTACTCCTGTCCACTTTCCATAGCAAGAGAAGTTGCTTTATCCTGCATTTCCTCCGGAAATTCCCAAAGATTCACATTAATTCCCACTCCGATAAGTACATAACCGATCTTTGTACCGTTAGTTCCCATCTCAGTCAGAATCCCACTGATTTTCTTTCTGGAAAGCACCACATCATTGGGCCACTTAATACTTACTTTAAATCCTAACTCATCCACTGCCTGCGCAACAGCAAGTCCCATGACCAGGGTCAGCATAGATGCATACTGAGGTTCAAATTCCGGACGGAGGAGAATCGTCATCATAACAGAACTGCCCTCCGGCGCTTCCCATTTTCTGTCAAAACGTCCCCGGCCTGCAGACTGGAACTCTGCTACTGCCAGAGTTCCGTGCTCTGCCCCTTCCTTTGACAGTCTCTTGATCCAGGAATTGGTAGAATCCACCTTTTCAGCAAAATAGACGGTTTTGCCCGCCCATTTTGTCTTGATTGCCTGTAATATTGTTTTCTCATTATATTCTGCTGATTTTAACACGATTATTCCTTCTCCGGTTCTCCCAAAGTAGCAACCATCACAGCTTTGATAGTATGCATACGGTTCTCAGCTTCATCAAATACCTTGGACTGTGCAGATTCAAATACTTCGTCTGTCACTTCCATATCTGTCAGATTGAATCTTTCACCCATCTCTTTGCCGATCTTTGTCTTCAGATCGTGAAAAGCAGGAAGACAATGAAGGAAGATTGCTTTCTCACCGGCATTTTTCATAACCTGTGCTGTTACCTTATAAGGTGTAAGGTCACGGATTCTCTCTTCCCAGATTTCATCCGGCTCTCCCATAGAAACCCATACATCTGTATAGATCACATCTGCATCCTTTGTTCCTACCTCCACATCTTCTGTCAGAGTAACACTTCCGCCGGAAGCCTGGGCATATTTTTCACACAGTGCTACCAGCTCTGCATTTGGAAAATATCTCTCTGTAGTGCAGGCTACAAAATGCATGCCCAGTTTTGTGCAGGCAATCATCAGGGAATTTCCCATATTGTATCGGGCATCTCCCATATATACCAGCTTACGTCCCTTCAGATCTCCAAAATGCTCACGGATCGTAAGCATATCTGCCAGCATCTGTGTAGGATGATATTCATTTGTCAGACCATTCCATACAGGAATTCCGGCATATTTTGCAAGTTCCTCTACAATATCCTGTCCATAACCGCGATATTCAATACCATCATACATTCTTCCCAGAACTCTGGCTGTATCTGCAATGCTCTCTTTCTTTCCTATCTGAGATCCTGAAGGATCCAGATAGGTACTTCCCATTCCCAGATCATGGGCAGCTACCTCAAAGGAGCAACGGGTTCTTGTACTTGTTTTTTCAAAAATAAGTGCAATATTTTTTCCTCTGTAATATTCATGAAGCTCTCCGGCTTTTTTCTTTGCCTTCAGCTCTGCGGCCAGATCAATCAGATAGGTAATTTCTTCCGGTGTAAAATCTTTTAATGTCAGAAAATTTCTTCCTTTTAAGTTCATAATAATCTTCTCCTCGATGTCAATTGCTTACTACTGTTCGTTAATATTATTTATTCTCCGGCTCAGTGATGATCTCCTTCAGAGAGCTTGCCAGACCGGCGATTCCCTGAATATCTGAAGGGATAATGATCTTGGTTGATTTTCCGTCTGCAGCCTTGGCAAAGGCTTCCAGACTCTTCAGTGTAAGCACTGCCTGGTCAGCGCCTGCCTCACGGATCATGCGGATACCTTCCGCATTGGCATTCTGTACTTTCAGTACTGCCTCTGCCTGACCTTCAGCCTCTTTGATCATACGTTCTTTCTGAGCCTCTGCCCGAAGGATAGCTGCCTGTTTTTCAGCCTCTGCATCCAGAATCGCAGACTGTTTCTTACCCTCTGCCACAAGGATTGTTGATTTCTTCTGGCCTTCTGCGATCAGAATAGCTTCTCGACGCTCACGCTCTGCTTTCATCTGCTTCTCCATAGCATCCTGAATGGCAGCCGGCGGAATAATGTTTTTCAGCTCCACACGATTTACCTTAATTCCCCATGGATCAGTAGCCTCATCCAGAGAAGCTCTCATTTTGGTATTGATAGTTTCACGGGAAGTGAGGGTCTCATCCAGTTCCATGTCACCAATAATATTTCTCAATGTTGTAGCAGACAGATTCTCAATAGCCATAATTGGATTCTCTACACCGTAAGTATAAAGCTTGGGATCTGTAATCTGGAAAAACACAACGGTATCAATCTGCATAGTTACATTATCTTTGGTAATAACCGGCTGCGGTGGAAAATCTACAACCTGCTCTTTCAGATTCACCTTTCTTGCCACGCGCTCAATAAAAGGTACCTTGAAATGAATACCTGTACTCCAGGTAGCCTGATAAGCTCCCAGTCTCTCCAGGATCACCGCATATGCCTGCGGCACAATGCGAATACAGGATGCAAGCACCCATGCTACAATCACAATAATTACAATCAGAAATATTGCTCCTCCCATAACTTTATCCTCCTTATTCTCAATTACGGTTGGTCTGTCTTTTTTACGATAAGCTTCACACCCTGGATCTCCCGGATCTCTACTATGGTATCTTTTTCAATTTTTGCTTCGTCATCCACAGACCGGGCAGTCCATTCAATGTCATTGATCCGCACCTGACCGGTTTGTGCCAGATTGTCAATCTCCTGGATCACGACTGCTTTTTTCCCTATCAGACTGTTTGCATTTGTCTGTACGGTTTCTTTATTAAAATACCTCATAGCTACCGGTCTGGTAAAAATCAGAAGTACCACAGAAACACAGAGAAAAAGTAAAATCTGTATTGTCAGATTTGCCCCGGCATAAGACGCAATCGCTGCGATCAATGCCCCTCCGGCAAACCAGATGGTGGTGAGTCCTGCGGTAATCGCTTCTATAAAAAGCAATGCCGCCAGAATACCCAGCCAGATCAAAGGTTGCATGAAACTCCCCCTTTCCAAGGCTTACTGCTGCCGTCTCTGACGCGCAGCCTCGTACATCAGAATCCCCGAAGCCATAGCAGCATTCAAAGATTCCACTTTTCCACACATAGGAATACGGATCAGACAGTCTGCACTGTTTGCTGCTTCCTCTGTCAGTCCTTTTCCTTCATTACCAATGAGAAAGGCCGTTCCTCCTGTATAAGATTCCTGGTCATAGGAATTGCGCCCTTTCAAATGTGCGGCAAAGGTACGGATATTATGTTTTTTCAGTTCCTGAGTCAATGATACCACACTTTCTACATATAGAAAAGGTATTCTGTAGACAGATCCCATGGTAGATCTTATTACTTTGGGATTTGTAATATCCACGCAGGTTCTGGTAAGAAGAACCCCGCTTACCCCGGCGCCTTCCCCTGTTCTGAGAATAGTCCCTGCATTTCCAGGATCCTGCAGATCCTCCAAAACCATAACCAAAGGATTCTTACCTCCCAGAATGTCTTCCAGAGTATAGGAAGGTCTTCTTAACACGGTAAGGATTCCCTGGGGTGTCTGGGTATCACTCATCTGCCGAAAAACAGAGTCTGCCGCAATATCATAGGGAAGCTTCTCTACCTGCTCCATCAATACCGGATCAGAAGTCAGTGTCTCTGACACGTACACCTTCTCGATCCAGTCTGCCGGAGCTTCTCCAAACATCTTTCGTCCCTCTGCAACAAAAAGCCCTTGTTCTCTCCGGGCTTTTGTCTTCTGGTTTAACTGTATAATATTTTTTACCTGTCCGTTATTTACACTGGTAATCATATTTTATCCTCAATTTCCGGAAACCTTATTCAGGTCCTCGTTTTTTCCTATTGCCATCACTGTGCAGTCTGCCGGCAGCGGTTCAGCAGGATTGGGATTAATATCTACATCATTTCCCTGCTTCAGCCCTACCAAATTGATTTTATTTTTCTCTCTGATTTTCAGGTCACGTAAAGTTTTACCAACCCAACTGTCAGGAATTTTAAATTCCGCCATACTAAACTCCGGTGACAATTCAAAGGTATCCAAAAATCCACTGGACAGAAGGTTTCTGGCAACCCGGACTCCCATGGACTGCTCCGGATATATCACCTTATCTGCACCGATCTTCTCCAGGATTCTGCCGTGAAGTGCATTCATGGCTTTCGCCATTACAAAAGGTACTCCCAGCTCCTTCACCTGCATGGCGGCTATAATACTGGCTTCCATATTCTCTGCCACTGCGATCACGGCCACATCCACATTCTGGACTCCCACAGACTGAAGGATTCCCGGCTCCTTCACATCTGCTTTCACAGCATAGGAAACCTTCTCCGCAATGTCCTGTACATTTTCCTCTCTGTCATCAATAGCTAATACATCACAGCCGGCATCCGCCAATGTAAGTGCTACCGTCATCCCGAACTGCCCCAGCCCGATCACCGCATAGGATCTACTATTCATATCCTGCCGTCCTCCTTATATTCATAACCTAACCGATCATAATATCTTCCTCAGCCAGATGTGCATTGGGAGATCTCTTCTGAGCACGTACTGTCACCGCTGTTCCCAGTGTCAGAGGACCAATCCTTCCCAGATACATGGTAATGATCACAATCCATTTACCTGCTGTACTCAACTGGGGAGTCAGTCCCCGGCTCAGACCAACGGTAGCTGCTGCAGAAGTAATTTCATAAATCACATCTGCCACAGGCGCTTCAGGCATAGCAGCACAGAGCAGGATACTCATTACAATTACTGTAAAAAGCCCCATACCTGCCACTACAATCGCAGAGCGCAGATAGCTCTCCCTGATTCTCCTGTTATGGGCTTCCACATCGTTTTTTCCCCGCAGATTTGCAAGAAGGCTCATTGCAAGGACTGCAATAGTAGTCGTTTTGATTCCACCGGCAGTACCCATAGGCGAACCACCTATAATCATCAGCAGCAGACACAGTAAATAGGTTGCATTAGAAAACCGCTCCTGACTTATGGTAAAAAATCCTGCTGTCCTGGTTGTCACAGCCTGGAACATGGATGCCATAAGCTTTGTTCCTGTGGAATACCCGCCCATACTGTCCGGATTATGAAAATCAAACAGAAAGATCAGCACCGTACCACCTATAACCAGAATCGCTGTCATTGTGACAACGATTTTGCTGTGAAGCCGCAGAGAACGATATATCCTGCCAACAGAAAGCTTTCTGCGAAATACTTTTTTTATCTTATCCCAAAGATCCCACCAGACCACAAATCCAAGTCCAGACATAATGATCAGTCCCATAGTTGTAAAATTTACAACAGGGTCGGACACATAAGGTGCCAGACTCTCCTCACCCAACAGATCAATTCCTGCATTACAGAAGGCTGATACTGCTGTAAAAACAGACTGTCCAACTCCTCTTACCACACCAAACTGCGGTACAAACCGAAAAGCATAGCATACTGTCCCGATTCCCTCTGCTCCAATAACACAGAGCAGTACTCTCTTCACCACAACCACCATCCCGCTCATTCTGTCCAGGTTATAGGATTCCTGTATAATACGGCGGTTTCTTAATGATATTTTTTTCCGCAGACTTATAAAAATAATACTGCCCAGGGAGATCAGTCCCACACCTCCAATCTGGATCAGTAGCAGAATGATCACTCTGCCTGCCATGGACCAGTGTGATGCTGTTACCACTGTGACCAGTCCGGTCACACAGACACAGGTAGTCGCTGTGAACATTGCATCAGAAAAAGAAGTATGATTCCCGGGCACCGCACAAAACGGCAGCCACAGGAGCAATCCCCCCAAGATAATCACTCCTGCAAAACCAAAAGTAATTATCTGAGCAGTATTTAATTTATGCAGTCTGTCATTTAACTGCATTTTATTATTCATTTGTTATTTATTATTTTTATCATAATTATGAGAAAGTGACTGGCATACTTCCCACTGGTAATCAGAAATACCCTTCTGCATAGCCAGTGCTTCATTGATGTCAAAGTCTACGAACTCGCCATGACGATATCCAACAACTCGGCATGTCTTGCCTGCAATCAGAAGATCTACAGCCAGAGCTCCCATCATCGACGCATATACACGGTCTTTACATGTAGGGCTTCCACCACGCTGCATGTGTCCCAGGATAGTAGCACGAGTCTCAATACCTGTAGCAGCTTCAATACGCTTTGCCATAGCCTCAGAATGTCCGATACCCTCTGCGTTGATGATAATATGGTGCTTCTTGCCTTTCTTACGGCTTTCAATAATATTGTTGATCAGCTTCTGCTCATCATAGTCATATTTTTCAGGAATCAAAACATCCTCAGCACCATTTGCAATACCACACCACAGAGCCAGATAACCTGCTCCACGGCCCATAACCTCGATAATACTGCATCTCTCATGAGAAGTAGAAGTATCACGAACCTTATCAATTGCTTCCATTGCTGTATTAACAGCTGTATCGAAACCTATTGTATATTCCGTACATGCAATATCAAGGTCAATGGTTCCCGGTAATCCAATGGTATTTACACCCAGGTTTGCAAGCTTCTGTGCACCTGCAAAGGATCCGTCACCACCGATAACTACAAGTCCGTCAATACCATGCTTCTTACAGATCTCAGCACCTCGTTTCTGTCCCTCTTCTGTACGGAACTCTGCACAACGTGCTGTATAAAGGACTGTACCTCCACGTTCAATCGTATCTGAAACGTCCTTGGCGCTCATGTCGATAATCTCTTCGTTCAGCAGACCATTGTATCCTTTAAGAATACCCTTTACATTAAGTCCATTGCTTAAACCTCTTCTGACTACCGCACGGATTGCAGCGTTCATTCCAGGTGCGTCACCACCGCTGGTGAGGACACCAATGGTTTTAATCTTTTTTTCTGCCATCTTTTCTTCCTCCATCTTCTGAATCTATTATCTCAATTTACTATACACATATTCGCGTATTAGTTTAGCGCATTTCTAAAATTTTTTCAATCCTCTTTCTACAACTTTAACATTGGTTTTACCATATTTTTTGCTCATCTGACTCAGCCAGGGCTCCTGTATCTGTACCTGCCAGTTCATAGGAAGCTTTTTCATGGCTTTTACATCCTTCAGATAGATCACCACACCGGAATTTCCCGGAGACAGCTGCAGATCCCGGAGCAGCTGTGTTTCCTTTTCGCCATAGTCACTGCGGCTGTCGAACTGTATCCATAGCTCTCTCGGAACATCATCAAAAGATCTGATTTTCTCCAGAATCAGCTTACTGGCCTTGTCATCTTCAGCAGAGACTCTTCCCTGGATAAAAACTTTACCGTCTTCATTCAAAAGACTCTGGCTTTTCTCATAATCTCTGGGAAACACTACAACCTCTACTGTTCCCACCAGATCCTCCACTGTCAGGAATGCCATCACTTTATTATTTTTTGTATACTTTATAGTTTTATCGGTAATCATTCCACCAATAATAACCTTCTGACTGTCCATTACCTTTGGTAGGTTTGTTTCCTCATCTGGCTGAAAATCCGAGGTTCTGGCTGTGATGGTTTTCTCCATTATTCCTCTGCAGCTCTCCAGAGGATGTCCGCTCAGATAAATGCCCAGCACATCTTTTTCAAAAGCAAGAATTTCTTCTTTATTATATTCCTCTACATTGGGCATCCTAATTTCAAATACTTTTTTTTCTTCATCGCTCACCAGATCAAACAAACTCATCTGACCTGCCAGGGAGTTCTTTTTTTCCAGACTGATACTGTCAGAAATCTGCTGGTAGACCATCATTTTCTGACGACGGTTACCCTCCAGACAATCCAGCGCTCCCGCTTTGATAAAATTCTCTATTGCTCTCTTATTTATCTGTGAAGAATTACGCTCCATAAAATCCTTCAGGGATTGATACTGACCATTATCTTCCCTCTCCTTTACCAGAGCTTCGATCACCGGTCGTCCCACACTTTTGATCGCGGACAGGCCATATCGGATCGCACCGTTATCTACAGAGAATCCATACATTCCACAGTTCACATCCGGCGGCAGGATCTTAATCCCCATCTGTCTGCAGACCAGAATATATTCAGCAACCTTATTTGGGAAATCAATAACCGATGTCATAAGTGCAGCCATAAATTCTACAGGATAATAGTACTTCAGATATGCTGTCTGGTAGGAAACAACTGCATAGGCTGCTGCATGGGACTTATTAAAGGCATACTTTGCAAAATCAATCATATCATCATAGATCTTATTTGCAGTTTTCTCATCAATTCCATTTGCAATACATCCGGGAACTCCCTCTGCTTCATTTCCATAAACAAAGTTCTGGCGCTCCTTTTCCATGACAGAGGCCTTCTTTTTGGACATTGCACGGCGCACCAGGTCGCTTCGGCCCAGAGTATAACCTGCCAGATTACGGACGATCTGCATAACCTGCTCCTGATAGACAATACACCCATACGTAGGCTTCAGGATTGACTCCAGCTGAGGGCAGTCGTAGCGGATGGTATCCGGACGGTTTTTACCACGGATGTACTGAGGGATGAAATCCATAGGACCCGGACGGTAAAGAGAAATTCCCGCGATCACATCTTCCAGGCTCTGAGGCTTCAGTTCCTTCATGAAGTTCTTCATTCCCGCACTTTCAAGCTGAAATACACCGTCAGAACGGCCGGTACCAAGGGAATCCAGAACCTTTTTATCATCATAATCGATCTTCTGCATGTCCAGAGTGACACCTGCATCCTTCTGGATCAGCTTTACTGCATTCTGGATCACAGTCAGGGTACGAAGTCCCAGGAAGTCCATTTTCAGAAGTCCCAGTTCTTCCAGTGTTGTCATGGTAAACTGAGTGACAATAGAACCGTCTGATGCTCTGGAAAGCGGTACATATTCTGATACATCCTTCTGGCTGATGACCACACCTGCCGCATGCATGGAGGTATGACGCGGAAGTCCCTCCAGACGTCTTGCCATATCGATCAGATAATGAATTTCATCCTGCTCCTGGTATGCTTTTTTCAGCTCAGGGTTCATAGTAAGGGCCTTATCTATCGTGATATTTAATTCCTGCGGGATCATTTTCGCAATGGAATCCACCTGTGCATAAGGCATATCCAACACACGGCCCACATCCCGGATCACCCCACGGGCTGCCAGAGTACCAAAGGTAACGATCTGAACCACACAGTCATCCCCATATTTACGGCGGACATATTCAATAACCTCCTGCCTTCTTTCGAAGCAGAAGTCAACGTCAATATCAGGCATAGATACTCGTTCCGGATTCAGAAATCGCTCAAAGAGCAGATCATAGCGAATAGGATCAAGCTGTGTGATGCCCAAGGTATAAGCAACCAGACTTCCCGCTGCAGAGCCACGTCCCGGTCCTACCATAATGTCATGATCGCGGGCATATTTAATAAAATCCCATACTATAAGGAAGTAATCCACGTAGCCCATATTTTTTATAGTAGATAATTCGTAATTCAGACGAGCTTTTAATTCCTCTGTAACCGGCTGATAGCGTTCCTCCAGTCCCTCGAAGCATAATTTATTAAGATATTCCCAGGATGTAAGACCATCCGGCACATCGAATCTTGGAAGCTTGGTCACGCCAAATTCAATCTCAACATGACATCTCTGTGCAATCTTATGGGTATTCTCCAATGCTTCCAGAGCATATGGGAAAAGTTCTGCCATTTCCTCAGGAGATTTCACATAATACTGACCACCCTCATAACGCATTCTGTCCTCGTCTGCCAGTTTCTTGTTTGTCTGCAGGCAGAGAAGAATATCATGAGGATCAGCATCCTCCGCCCTTGTATAATGCACATCATTAGTTGCCACAAGGTCAATCCCTGTTTCTTCGTGCATACGGAGAAGTTCCTGATTTACCAGTCTCTGCGCAGGGATTCCATGATCCTGTAATTCCAGGAAGAAATTGCCTTTGCCAAAAATATCCTGATAACGAAGAGCTGCTGCCTTTGCATCTTCGTACATTCCTCTCTGAAGATATCTGGCCACTTCACCTGCCAGGCAGGCACTTAATGCGATAATCCCCTCATGGTATTCTTTTAATACCGCAAGGTCTACTCGAGGTTTATAATAAAAACCTTCTGTGAAACCCTTTGATACTATCTTCATCAGGTTTGCATACCCCTGATTATTTTCTGCCAGAAGAACCAGGTGGTAGTATCTGTCCTCGCCGCTTCCTGCTTCACGGTCAAATCTGGATCCGGGAGCTACATAAACCTCACATCCCAGAATCGGATTGATTCCCTCAGCCCTTGCTGCGCGATAAAAATCAATCACACCGTACATAACTCCATGATCTGTGATCGCCGCACTGTCCATGCCAAGCTCCTTGACACGGGCTACATATTCTTTTATTTTATTGGAACCATCCAGCAGACTGTATTCTGTATGGACATGAAGATGTGTAAACTCCAACTCTATTTCTCTCCTGTTCTGATATCTGCAATTTTATGGCAGCATATTTTTATAAATTTAACTCTCTTAGAGTTCTGTTATTATTTTGCGTAGATCCTCTTATCTTTAATCTCTACTTTGCCTTCCTTCATCAAATGACCAATGGCACGTTTAAATGCTCCCTTGCTCAAACCAAATTCTCTCTGGATTACTTCCGGTGATGCCTTGTCATCAAATGGAAGAACACCTGCAAACTCATTGATCACTTCAAGAACATTTTCTGCATCCTCATTGATCTGAAGATATGCTTTCTGGCGGTCTGTAACATTCATTTTTCCGTCTTCTTTTACTTCGCTGACACGCAGCTCAAGGATCTTGCCCGGACGGTATTTTCCCTTGGCTTCTCTTGCAGGGATCAGTGCAGAATATTTATCATCAACTGCCACAAATACACCGAATCTGTCGCTGATCTCATAGACACGACCCTTCACCATATCTCCCACTACATAAGGAGTTCTGGTGGAAAGATAATGATAAACCTTCATAGTTGCACAGAGACGGCTGCTCTTGTCAATATAGAGTGCTACCAGTACATCTTCTCCCTCTCTTACCTTCAGAGTCTGCTCATGATATGGAAGCAGAAGGTCTTTCTCCAGTCCCCAGTCAAGGAATGCACCAATCCTTGTTACCTGAGAGACTTTCAGAACTGCTGTCTGACCTACCTGAAGCTTTGCTTCTTTTGTTGTTGCAATAAGGCGGTCCTGAGAATCCTTGTAGATAAATGCTTCAATGCTGTCGCCTTCCTTTGTTCCTTCCGGAACCTGTCTGGACGGAAGAAGGACACGATTCTTTGCATCTGCCTGCATATCCTCACCCAGATATACACCGAAATCTACGGACTTTACTACTGTTAATTTCTGTTTTTTTCCTAACTCTATCATATAATCTCCATTTCTGCTGTGATAGTATCTTTTTAAAGAAAATTAAAAATATACTATACTTTCATCATCCTCTGACATTAGCTTTATATTTCAGTATAACATAAATAATAAAGGCGGCACAATGCCGCCTTATTATTTTTTATTATCTTATTTTACGTTACTGTTCACTATAGATCAGGATGTATTTTATTCCAACTCGATTTCACATACACTCAGACAGATTCTTTATCGTGTATTATATATTCTGCATCCACTTGCACGCCAGTTCCATCCAGGACTGGCACTCTTTCTGCACGCAGCCTCCGTCTTCATAGCTTGTCTCTTCATTTGCAAGACTCAGTCCATGTCCGCCAACCGGATAAAGATGCATCTCTACAGGTATTTCCAATTTACGCAGTGCGTTAAAAAACAACAGAGAATTCTCTACAGGAACACAGTCATCCGTCACTGTATGCCACAGGAATGTTGGCGGTGTATCTCTGGATACCTGGAATTCCAGGGACTGTTCTTTTCGTTTATCCAGATCATTATAATCCTCTCCAAGCAGACATTCAAAAGATCCTGTATGTGCAAATTCACCGGAAGTAATTACCGGATAACTTAAGATCATACCGTTTGGCTTCACCATTTCTGAATCTATTCCAAGTGTTTCTGCAATGAAATTTTTCTTCCAGAAAACACCCAGACTTGCTGCCAGGTGTCCTCCTGCTGAGAAACCCTGAATTACAATCTTATTCGTATCAATATGAAATTCTGCTGCATTCTCTCTTAAGAAAGCTACGGATTTCGCAAGCTGCAAGAGTGCCAGCGGATATCTGGCAGGTTCTACACTGTAGCGCAGAATCACCGCATGATATCCTTTTGCCAGATACTGCATTGCAATCGGTTCTGCCTCTCTGTCAGAAGTCATTGTATAACCGCCACCCGGACAGATTACAACTACCGGACGCTTTCTGTTAATGTTCATTTCAATTGAATTATCCAGGAAATAAGTATATAAATCTGCGGTTTCTTTATATCCGTCTACTTTAATTTCAATCTTTTTATAAATCATAAGTTCCTCCCGTATATACCAAAAATCTCCCGGCTGTTCAAAAAAGCACACTCTTATCCGGGAGATTTTTTATACCTATTACAGGTTCATATCTTTTATTTTCAGATCAGCAATTATTTATTTCCCTGTCCATAATATGCATTTGCACCATGTTTTCTAAAGTAGTGCTTATCCTGCAGATCCTGTGGAGCAGGTTTTACCTGTGGATTGATCAGCTCACAGCGGGATGCCATCTTGGCAACTTCTTCAAGAACAACTGCGTTATGTACTGCTTCATGAGCATCCTTACCCCATGCAAATGGTCCATGGTTTTTGCAAAGTACTGCAGGCACTGCTTCATAATCTTTATCCTTGAACAGGTCAACGATCAGAAGTCCTGTGTTTTTCTCGTATTCTTCAAATTCTTTGCCTTCCAGACAGCGTGCACATGGAACTTCACCATAAATGTAATCTGCATGTGTGGTTCCATAACATGGGATTGCTCTTCCGGCCTGTGCCCAGCTTGTTGCCCATGAAGAATGTGTATGTACAACTCCTCCAATGTTCGGGAATGCTTTATACAGTTCTACATGAGTTGCTGTATCAGAAGATGGATTGTATTTTCCTTCTATTTTGTTTCCGTTCAGGTCTACAACAACCATATCATCCGGTGTCAGCAGGTCATAGTCAACTCCACTTGGTTTGATAACAAAAAGTCCTGATTCTCTGTCAATTCCGCTTACATTTCCCCATGTAAATGTAACAAGTCCGTATTTGGGAAGATCCATATTTGCTTTGTAAACTTCCTCTTTTAATTTCTCCAGCATGATTCGTACCTCTCCTTTTGCTTTTCAGATATTCTTTTACAATAGCTTTCAGATGTTCCGGTTTTTCTGCATATCCCGCCCGGAAAATCTCCTGGTATCTGTATTATAGCACTTGTATGGTACATGTACCAACTTGTATGTTTATTATTTTAGAAAATTACAATAGCTCCTGCTTCTTATGCTGAAATTCTACAATCGCATATGGATTTCCTTCTCTGTCATCCAGTGATACAACTATCTTTTCAGCTTCTGTTTTCACTTTCGGACAGATAGCATCTCCCATCTTTGCCTGCATTTTATATTCTGCACGCATCTGATATATTTCAAAATCTGTGGGCAAAAAATCTTCTGCCATACAAATGTACTGACAGTTATTCACATGATGGTTCGTATCCAGATGATGTTTCTGCACAACAAAAGCTTCCTGCGATATCATGTCTTCCGGCAATTTGATTTTTCTCGGAGCATAATCCATTTCCAGCTTTTCACTGAGCACATAGCTATCTGTATCTGCCGGAGTCAGCCTTGTGGGAATTCCTGTGCTGATCGTCAGATATGTCCAGTTGGTGTTTGCCCAGGCAAGCTTTTTCCCATCAGTTGTTTCCATGACAAAATTACGCATACCCATAAATCCCTTAAATGCATATGGCGCAGTCCTGATCCTGATTTCAGTTCCCAGTACCGGATATTCCTCAACAACCACCTGCCAGGAAGAAAGAACCCATGCCCTGTCTCTGTTTTTCAGTACATTGCCGCCAAGCCCGATCGACTCCGCATGAAATGTACTGCAATCCTGAAAATAATTCAAAACTCCCGGCAATGTCAACCTGCCATCCTCACCTGTTTCACTGTATCTGACTCTGCTGTTAAAACTGTAGTCCATCTTCTGTGTCCTTTCTACTTTTCATCAACACCTTTGAAAATAACAAACTTGTGATGCACAGTTATTCAACCATCCCCAGTTCTCTCTTCACTTCATCCATTGCCGGAATGGAAGGAGTTGCCCCAGGTCTGGAAACTGCAATGGAAGAAGCCTTGGCTGCCATCCTCAGAGCCTCCTGAACACTTCTGCCCTCAATAACTGCAGCAATGAAATATCCGGTAAACGTATCACCTGCTGCTGTAGTATCCACAGCTTTTACCTTGAAAATATCCTGGAATACTTTTTCCTTTCCATCATAATAAACAGCTCCATCGCTGCCCAGTGTCAATACAAAACGGGCATTCGGAAATTTCTCTGCCATGGCATCCAGGATCTGATCCTTATCCCTGTATCCTGTAATCTGTTCACCCTCAATTTCATTCAATAAAAACAGATAAATCTTGCCCAGATCACAGGTATTCAGCTTATCATCAAATGGAGATGGATTCATAACAATCTTCATTTTTTTCTCATACGCCTGGTCAATAATATAATCCAGCATATTAATTTCATTTTGGAGAAGCAGATAATCTCCCTCACCAAAATCTGCAAGCACCTCGTCTACAAATTCTCTGGTCTGCATCTGATTTGTTCCGCCATAGAGAATAATGCAGTTCTGTGCATTCTTATCCACCTGGATCATAGTATGTCCACCCTTAACCGGCAGCCTGCGGATATATTTGGTATTTACTCCCGCTTCCTTACATGCATCCAGAAGAATATCCCCATCTGATCCTACAATTCCCGCATGATAAACCGGCACACCTGCCTTCGCCAGAGCTATGGACTGATTCAGTCCCTTTCCCCCACTGAAAACCTCCAGCTTGGAAGAATGCTGTGTTTCTCCTCCTACAATAATGTGATCCACAGAATATACATAATCCACGTTCAATGAACCATAATTTAATACCTTCATGTAAAAACCTCCTTGTTATAAATATGCCGATACTATAACCTACATCTACAAACTATTCTGTATCTTTGCCCACACTTTAAATCTGCTATTATATTTATTTTATCAGACATATCCCATACTTACCAGAGAATTTTTCCAATCTATTTCCCTTACGTTTATTTTTTCGCCACAAATGTGATCATTACCTTAAACAGATCCCCATCCAGATACAGCTTAAACTCACCGCCCTGCAGCTCTGTCAGGCTCTTTGCAATAGATAATCCCAGTCCGCTTCCTTCTGTATTTCTCGCCACATCTCCTCTGATAAACCGTTCTGTCAGTTCATCCGCAGAGATATTCAAAGGCTGTGCTGAAATATTTTTCAGGGAAAAGGTTACTTTTTTATTTCTGTTGCTGATCTCTGCGTAAACTCTGGTGCCCTCCATTGCGTACTTCACAACATTACCGAATACGTTTTCCAGAACACGCCACATTCTCTGACCATCTGCGTAAATAATGGAGGGTTCATCTGTGAAATGTACCATCATAGTCAGATTCTTTTCCTGGAATTTCTCTTCAAATTCTCCGATCACCTGCTGCACCATTTCCACAAAATCAATATCATTCATCTCCAGTTTGATGTTTCCTGTGCTTGCCTTGGATGCCTCTACCACATCCTCTGTGAGCACCTTCAGTCTCTGGGATTTCTCATCCAGGATGCGAAGATATTCCTGTATTTTCGGATCTGTCGGATTCTCACGTTTCATCAGATCCACATAATTGATAATGGAAGTCAGAGGTGTTTTCAGATCATGAGAAACATTTGTGATCAGCTCTGTCTGCATTCTTTCTTTTTTCAGGCTGTTCTCCACAGCTGCATCCAGACCACCACCAATATTGTTGATATATTCTGCCATCACCTTCTGTTTTCCGGTAAGTGTATCTGTTTTGATCTTATACTGCAGTTCTCCATCGCTTATTTTCTTCAGACCATCCATAATAAGATCCAGTCCGTCCGCTTTTCTGATGGCGAAAATCATAACAGCCACATCTACAGCCATCAATGCCAGCAGAAATACTCCTGCACCACTGAATACGCAGCCGATGATCAGGAACTGCAAAAATAAAAATGCACCTCCCACAAGTAGAACTTTTATTTTTTCTGCTGTATTTCTGGAAAAAGCTCTGGCAAAATCAGCAAGCTTCCCACTGCATTTTCCAATCCATTTCAGAACTTTTCTAATCAGACTGTTTTTCCATAAGGTTCCTGCCTTTATTCTTCTTACCAGGCTGAGATATCCGATCAGAAACCATGCCATTGTATAAGTCCCACATATGAGACAGATAACAATCACTGTCACTACTACATGACTGTAACCCAATGATGAGTTGGCGATCAAGGTTCCCGATATGATCGTTCCTGCCAGCCATATACCGATTACTGTTCCTGCCGCAATTTCTGTATACCATCTGTCAAATCCATTCAGATGTATTTCTTCATCCTCTGGTCTCCTTCCTGCTGTCACAGTCAGCCACACCATACCGATCAGCCAGAGCACACTTCCGAAGATTGCTCCTGCCAGCATCGGAAACATAAGCTTTGAATATGTCTCATAGTTCTCTGCCTCATCAGCCATGGAATCTGCCACAGAAAATTTTGTATCAACCGAAACTGCAAATACAAAATCCTTTGTGTCAAAGCTCTGATCAATGGTATGATTCCACACCTGCAGATCTGCACCCGGAATATTTGTAACACACTCACTTAATTCCGGGTAAACAACTGCATATGCTTTTTCCTTAAATATTTTCTCAAGGTTCTGCTCCAGCTGTGCGTAACTGCTGTACGCTTTTTTATTTGTATAGATTGTCTGTGTTTCTTTATCTGCGAAAAGATATGTGAGGTTGGTACTCCCTTCGGTATAGTCTCCCACGCTGTGAAAGACGGATGCCAGTGATGTTTCATAATCATTGAACTGTTCATCTGACTGTATGGCACGGATGCAGTCCAGAAGTGTGAATAACTCCTTATATGCATCCTCCAGTCTCCCATTCCATTCCGTGCTTTTGTTTACCGCATCCAGGATATTCTCAGCTCCCTGTGGTGCAAATTTCTCGTCCAGCTGACTCAGTTCTACGAAAAAACATCCCGGATATTCTGTGTTTGTTCTGGTATCCGTAACGTTGCCGATATTCTCTGATTGTGAGGTATATCTGTAATAAAGTTCATCTGCTACGGTATCCAGTTTCTCGGACTCGGTCTTTGATTCGAAATCATCTTCTTCAAGAAAATCTGTATTGTAATTAATTTTCAGTGTTCCATCTGCCACCATCTTTTTAAAGTCAGTCCGATAAAAATAGTGGCTGGTTCCGTCAGAAGATTCACATCTTATGACCTGTGAATCTTCGTCATAAACACCTTCATAATAGTTTGCCTCCCAGTCTTTTCCCCACTCCAGAAGATCACTTACAGAGTACGCAAGCCCGGAAGTATTTTTCAGAGAAAGGTCTCTGATGGAATCACGGGTGTTTCCTTTTTCCTCAAATTCTGCCAGATCGATTACTGCCGATGAACCAGCATTTTTCAGATAGTTAATGTCATCCTGCGCTGCCAGACTGACCAAAATATCTGATCCTCTGTTGCTGACCTGTTTCTCAAATGCTTCTGATTCTGTGTAACTTTTGCCTCTGTCATCCAGGCGGATTCCAGTCTGATAGATCATCACAAACATAGCTACACAGACTGCTGCTGCAACTACTGCCAGATGCGCGATCACGATCCAGATTGCCTTGACAGAACTGCTTCTGTATCCTTTTCCCTTCATAATGTTTGTCCCTTTCCTTTTTTATTTAATTTATTGCTTTATCAAGCGGATATTCGCAATCCGCTTTGCTACTTGCTCATAACCAAATAACTGCTTCGCAGTTTATCAGAATGCGCTTGCACGCCTCCTGATACAAGCAAGTCCCCACCCACTGCTTATTGCTTTTCGCAATTGAAGCAGGGGACTTACTTGATTTGGTTAAATTTTTTCCACCTTATATCCAAGTCCCCACACAACCTTCAGGTATCTTGGCTCCCTTGGATTAATCTCAATTTTTTCTCTGATATGCCGGATATGCACTGCCACCGTATTATCTGCAGCAACTGCTTCCTCATTCCAGATGTTTTCGTAAATCTGATTAATGGAAAATACCCTTCCCTGATTCTTCATCAGCAGAAGCAGGATATTGTACTCAATGGGTGTCAGCTTCACCACATCACCGTCCACCCTGACTTCCTTCAGGTCATCGTTTATGCTCAGACCTCCTGTCTCGTAGATATGAGCATTCTCCACAGGTATTGCTGCTCCCAGCCTTGTATATCTTCGAAGCTGTGATTTCACCCTTGCCACCAGTTCCAGGGGATTAAAGGGCTTGGTTACATAATCATCTGCCCCTACATTTAATCCAAGGATCTTATCTGCATCCTCTGATTTCGCAGAAAGAATAATGATCGGAAGAGGATTCTCTTCCCTTATCTTCAAAGTAGCCCGGATGCCATCTAACTTCGGCATCATAATATCTATGATCAGCAGATCCACCGACTGACTGCGCAATGCGTTAATCGCCTCCACACCGTCGTATGCCTTCAGGACCGTATAACCTTCCTGCTCCAGATAAATACTGATTGCCTCTACAATGTCTTTATCATCATCACAGACCAGAATATTCGCCACTTTACACACCTCCCTCATCATCCGAAATGCCTGTCTGAAATCTCTCATGTACAGACATCCCGGCTTCTTATTTTATGGAATTGCTATAATATTAGAATAATCAAAGCATCTTAATATGAAAGGGACAAATTCTTAAGATTTTCTTATGATTATTCTGTATACATTTTTTATCTCACCTTTTTCCCCTTGTCTTCCACCCACATAAAAATAATGCCTTTTTATTATATCATTTCACACATACTATTTTCCAGAGAAATTGTATTGACAATCCCTATAAAACAAGCTTATAATACAGTAAATTAATACTTACCTAAGAAGAGCGATGTTGTTCACAACATGGCTCTTTTTGCTTTTCAGAGGGAAAATAGCTTCCCTGACCGGAATAAGTAATGTCTTCATATGTTCTGAAAGAAAGGTAAAGTATAAAAATTATGAGGGAGGGAACGATTTATGGATTCTTTAAACGAAATTGTTACCAAAATTGATGACTTTGTCTGGGGACCGGTGATGCTGATCCTGTTGGTCGGAACCGGTATCTTCCTGACTGTGCGCACCAGATTTCTCACATGGCGTAATCTTGGTTATGCGCTGAAAAGCACACTCAGCAAGGAAGCCCGCACCAAGAACCGCGGACAGGGAGATGTATCACCTTTTTCCGCACTGACAACTGCACTTGCAGCCACCATCGGTACCGGAAATATCGTCGGTGTTGCCACAGCTATGGTTTCCGGCGGTCCCGGAGCTCTGGTATGGATGTGGATTTCCGCAGCCTTCGGTCTGACTTCCAAATTCAGTGAATGTATGCTGGCCATCAAATATCGTGAAGTCAATGCAAAAGGCGAAATGAGCGGCGGTCCTATGTACACCATGAAAAAAGGACTGAAAAACAAAACCTTTGGTGCCATTCTTGCATGGCTGTTTGCACTTTTTGCTGTTATCGCTTCCTTTGGTATCGGAAACATGACACAGGGCAACTCCATTGCCAGCGCACTTCACTCCACATTTAATGTGCCGACACAGATTTCCGGAGTTGTGATCACTGTTTTATCCCTGGTCATCATTGTAGGCGGAATCAAATCCATCTCCAAAGTTTCCGCTGTTGTTGTTCCTACCATGGCAATCTTTTACGTTATCTGCGGTCTGATCGTAATCATTGGAAATATTTCCAACCTGCCTTCCGGTCTGGCCATGATCTTCAAAATGGCTTTCTCCGTAAAAGCAGTGGGCGGCGGACTTTGCGGTTCCATCGTTGCTTCCATGATGAATGCCATGAGATTCGGTGTTGCACGTGGTGTCTTCTCCAATGAAGCTGGTATGGGTTCCGCTGCAATCACAGCAGCCGCAGCAACCACTGATAATCCTGTACGTCAGGGCTACATAAACATGACCGGAACCTTCTGGGATACTATCGTTGTATGTACCATCACCGGACTGGCAATTGCCTCCTCCGGAGTACTTGGAACAACAAATGCAGCCGGAGAACTTCTCACAGGCTCCGACGTTACTATCGCAGCTTTCGAAACTATTCTGGGTTCTGCAGGCGGCTGGCTGGTAACCATCGGCATCACATTATTCGCTTTTTCCACCATCCTTGGCTGGGAGTATCATGGTGAAAAAGCTTTCGAGTACCTGTTTGGAACGCACAAATATAATATGGTCTACAGAATCATATTTTCACTGGTAGTCTATATCGGATGTACCCAGACTCTCAGCCTGGTATGGAACTTCTCCGATATCGCCAACGCACTGATGGCTATCCCGAACCTGATCTGCATGCTCCTGTTAAGCGGCGAGATTGCCAAAGATGTAAAAGAATTCCAGCCGGAGATTAAAAAATAATACCTACGCAAAAGAGAGACCAATCCGCACAAGATGGTCTCTCTTTTTACTGCAATTTTTTTCATTTCACCATTGCTCTTACACTTTTTTGTGGTAAACTGTAAAAAAATCATACGTAAAAGCCGAGGTGTAATATGCTCAATAAATTTAACAGCTTTATGGAAAAATGTATGCCCTTTGTAACGCCGGTCTGCCTTATGGTGGGCGTACTTTTTCCGGATATTGCAAGGCATGGTGTACCTTATGTCACCTATGTTTTTGCTTTTATGACCTTTATCGGAGCACTGAAATCCAGGTTCCGGGATATAGCAAATGTATTTAAACGTCCACTTCCTCTGATCCTGATGTTTCTGGTTTTACATATTCTGATTCCGGTGACCGCCTATGGTGTGGGACTTCTGTTTTTTCCGGAAAATATTAATTATATTACCGGAATTGTACTGGAGTTTTCGGTTCCTGTTGCAGTGATCAGCCTGATGTGGGTATCCATTTATAATGGAAACAATCCCCTTTCCCTTTCACTGGTCATTTTGGATACCATCCTTTCTCCCTTTCTGATTCCTGCCACATTGAAAATCCTGGTTGGATCCAATATTAAAATGGATACTGCTGGAATGATGAAAGAACTGGTATTTATGATTGCTCTTCCGGCAGTGATCGCCATGTGCCTTAATGAATTCAGTCATGGAAAAGTAATGGAAACCTGGCCAAAAAAACTTGCACCTTTTTCAAAAATGTGTCTGATTTTTGTGGTGACTTCCAATTCCTCCAAGGTTTCTCCCTATATAAAGCATCTGAATGGAGAACGTCTGGCTGTAACAGCTATAATTCTGGTACTGTCTGCCAGCGGATATGCCATTGGCTGGCTGATTGCCATAGTCACAAAACAGAATAAGGAATCTACCGTTTCTATGATCTATGGCTCCGGCATGCGTAACATCAGCGCCGGTGCAGTGATCGCCGGTGCATATTTTCCTGCAGAATGTCTGTTTCCGGTTATGATTGGAACCCTGTTCCAGCAGATTCTGGCTGCATTTTACGGAAGCCTTGTGCGCCGGGTACAAATGTCACAATGTAAAAAAGAGGATATTTGATCCATAATAATTGACGAAAAAATACGAATGTGCTTTAATTAATTTAACTACTTGACTATGTCAATACTATATTTTTTCACATGCATCATATTCTTAAGAAGAACAGGAGGAAACTCAAATGGGACTTATAGCAATCAGCAGTCTGATGCTCTTGGGCGGTATGTATCTGATGGTCGCATTCACATGGTGGCTTCTGCAGATCATTGCCAACTGGAGAATCTTTACCAAAGCAGGGGAAGCCGGATGGAAAAGTATTATTCCAATATATGGCGATTATATTTCTTATAAAATCGCATGGCAGCCTGCATATTTCTGGCTGACTCTCATCCTGGGAATCGTATCCTCTTACCTGCAGGGAACCCTGGAAACAAGGGAAAGCTTAACAGTCTACATGCTCGTCATACTGATCAAAATCATACTTGTCATCATCAGTATTATGTACAGCATTAAGCTTGCAAGAGCCTTCGGCAGAGGCACAGGATTCGCCATTGGCCTTATCTTCTTACCGCCAATCTTCATGCTGATCCTTGGCTTCGGCGATGACAGATATTATGGGGCAGATAAATAGACATCCGCTAAATAAAAAAATCCTCATTGATTCTGGTAAAAACATTTCAGGGGGCTGACCGTACTCCCGGTCAGCCCCCTGCATATATTTTACATTTTACAGTTGCAATTTTTTTTACAATTATCCTTCTACCTTCATCTCCCGAACAATCTTACGCAGCTTCAATACCATAGACGGTGCCACAGACAGTTCATCCAGTCCCATGCGTACAAACTCCTCAGTCAGGGTAGTATCTGCACCCAGTTCTCCACAGATGCCGGCCCATTTTCCACATTTATGTGCATTGTCCACTACCATCTGGATCATGCGAAGCAGTGCTTCATGGTGTGGATTATAGAACTCATCCAGTTTCTCATTCTGACGGTCAATAGCCAATGTATACTGTGTCAGGTCGTTGGTACCGATACTGAAGAAATCTACCATTTCCGCAAGTCTGTCACTGATGATCGCTGCTGCCGGAGTTTCAATCATAATTCCCTGCTCAGGAATCTTGTACTGAATCTCCTGTGCTTTCAGCTCCTCTTCAACCTCTGCCACGATCTCATAGATTTTCTTTACTTCCTCAGTGGAAGTGATCATAGGATACATAATAGACAGATTTCCATATACTGCTGCTCTCAGGAGAGCACGAAGCTGTGTCTTGAAGATTTCCGGCTGCTTCAGGCAGATACGGATTGCACGATAACCCATAGCCGGATTATCTTCATTTCCCAGATTAAAGTAATCTACCTGCTTGTCTGCTCCGATATCCAGTGTACGGATGATCACCTTCTTGCCTGCCATCATCTGTACCGCCTGCTTATAGGCCTGGAACTGTTCCTCCTCTGTAGGGAAATCATTTCTGCCCAGATACAGGAATTCACTTCTGAAAAGACCGATTCCTCCTGCATCATTTTCCATAACATAGCCGATATCTCCAACACTTCCGATATTGGCATAGATATTGATCTTATGGCCATCCAGAGTTACGTTTTCCTTACCCTTAAGTTCCTGGAGCAGTCTGAGCTTCTCTGCTTCTTCAGCCATTTTCTCTGTTGTCTGTGCTTTCACAGTCTCATCCGGCTCAAAGATCACAGTACCCTGGAATCCATCTACAACTGCCTCCATTCCTGTGTGAATTTCTCCCAGATTCATATCTACACCGATCAGCGCCGGAATATTCATCATACGTGCAAGAATTGCTGTATGAGAATTTGTGGAACCGTGAACTGTCACAAATGCCAGGATCTTGTCTTTGTCCATCTGTACCGTTTCACTTGGGCTCAGATCATCTGCCACGATGATTGATGGTTCAATTGAACTTAAATCTGCATCATCCTGTCCGCTGAGATTACGGACCAGACGCTCTGAAATATCCTTGATATCTGCAGAACGTGCTTTCATATAATCATCATCCATGGAGGCAAACATTTCAGCAAAATTATCGCCTGTAGCAGCTACTGCATACTCTGCATTAATCTGCTCTGTACGGATCGTATTCTGGATTGCTTCCAGATAATCATCATCCTCCAGCATCATCTGATGTACTTCAAAAATAGCAGCACTTGCTTCTCCAACCTCTTGAACAGCTTTATCATAAAGCTTCTGGAGCTGCTCCTTGGATTTTTCCAGGGCTTCATCTACTCGTTTGATTTCCGCCTCCGGATCCTCAATCCGTGTACGTTTTACCTGATAATCATTTTTCTTCAGAACCACAACCGGTCCCATTGCAATTCCCTTATACACAGATTTTCCCTGATAACTCTGCATTGTTTTTTCCTCCTTCTTATTTATGATGAATTTTAATATGTATATCCCTGGCTGAAATTATAAGTTATTCTCAAAAAATGCCTTTAACTCAGCAATTGCGGTATCCTCATCAGCCCCTTCTGCACTTACGGTAACTGTATCGCCCTGCTTTACGCCCAAAGACATAAGCATCATAAGCTGTGTCAGTTTTTTTGTTTTGTCACCCTTTGTGATCGTACATTCGGACTGGAACTTCTTTGCCTCTTTTACCAGAAGTCCTGCCGGTCTTGCATGGATTCCAAGTTCGTCTTTAACAGTATATTCAAATGATTTCATCCTTTTATTCTCCTCTGATTTTTATTCTTCTTCCCTGTCCATCATTCTCTCCAGATGCATTGCCAGATAACCGATCTCTATATCCGGTATGGGAAGCTTTAGGCTTTTCTCCATTTTACGACAGATTTTCTCAGCTGTCATATAGGGAACGGGAAATTTCACAGACATATAGTCATTCAGACTCATTTTCAGTTTTTCCCCATGAATGGCTCTGGCAACCATATATCGTACATGGTTCATCAGACGGTTATAGCTCAGAGACATTACATCAATAGATTTTCCGGTCTCTTCCTCAACCATACAGATACATTCCCTGACTGTTCTGGCGATTTCCATTGCCTGAGAAACATTCTCATCCACAATGGCAGCATGAACATGGAGGGCAATATATCCGATCTCATGTTCATCAATCCTGATTCCCAGTTTTTCTTTCAGAAGGTCACGGATACATCCCGCAACCTTATATTCTTTATAAAACATAATACGGATGTCATCTGTCAGTGGATTACTGATCTGTTCACCGTTCTGTATACGGCGGACAGCGAAATCAAGATGGTCTGCCATGGTAAAAAGAATGGAACGGTCAACCTTTCCAAATTCCTCTTCTGCCTGATCCAGCACCTCATTGGCAAGCTCCAGACACAGTGGCGAAACAGACTTGATAATTTCCTTTGCCTCTCCACGGTCTGTCCCACTTTTTTGCCAAAAGCAACTCCCTTTCCCATAATCAGACATTCCTGATCATTTTTACTCTCAATTCCCATAAAGGAATTATGATTTAATATTTTCGTTATCCTGTATGACATCCGTATTTTCCCCATCCGGGCAGATATTACTGAAGAACCTCTACCTCAAAAAGAGGTTCCCCTGCCTTTATCTGACCCTCCTTCAAAAGATGGATCCTCTGGTTATCCTCCAGTTCTGTACAGAGAACAGGGGATACGATAGAGGGCGCATTCTGGCTCAGATAATCCAGATCCAGTTTCAGCATAGGATCTCCCTTCTTTACCTCCTGGCCGCTTTCTACCAGCGCCTCAAATCCTTTTCCATTTAATTTTACTGTATCAATTCCCACATGGATCAGCAGACTGATTCCTGACTCTGTGATAAATCCAATGGCATGCTTTGTATCAAAAACAAAGGCTACCTCGCCGTCTTCCGGTGCATATACATAAGGATCTTCCGGTGTGACTACCGCACCGTCTCCCATCATTTTCTGGGCAAAAGCCTCATCCGGTGCAGTGACAAGCTCTGCCGCTGTACCACTGATCGGACTGGAAATCACAATTCTGTCCACAACCTTCTGTCCTGCTTCCTCTTTTGGAGTTTCTTTTTCCTGTACCTGTGGTTCTGCTGCAGGTGTTTCCAGTATATCCGGTGCTGTTTCCAGATAATCTTCCAGATTAGACTTGATCACAGTAACGTTGGGACCGTAAATAACCTGTACACCTTGTCCCTTGTGTATCACTCCGGATGCACCTGTTGCTTTCAGAACTCCGTCATTTACCAGAGCTGCATCCTTTACTGTACAACGAAGTCTTGTGGCACAGCAATCCACATCGCTGATGTTTTTCTTGCCACCCAGACCTCTGGTGATTGCTTCACTGACAGGATCTGCTCCGGCCTCTGTATTCTCACCCTTCTGTGCTTCTTTACGGGCATTTACATCAGCCTTTGTATAAAGCTTAGTTTCTGTATCATCATCCTCACGGCCAGGTGTCTTGAAATCAAACTTTTTAATCATAAATTTGAAAATAAAGTAATATAAGAAGAAATAAATAATACCTACCGGGACAACCCTCATCCAGCTTGTTTTCTCATTTCCCTGGAGAATACCAAACAGGAAGAAATCCAGGAAACCACCGGAGAAGGTAAGTCCTACTGCAATATTCAGCATATGCGCGATCATATATGCACTTCCTGCCAGCACTACCTGAACTGCAAACAGTGCCGGAGCAACAAACAGGAATGAAAATTCCAGAGGTTCTGTGATACCGGTTGCCATACATGCCAGTGCTGCAGACAGCAAAAGACCGCCTGCTGCTTTTTTCTTCTCAGGCTTTGCACACTGATACATTGCCAGTGCCGCACCCGGAAGACCAAAGATCATGAAAATAAATTCTCCTGAGAAATATCTGGTTGCGTCTGCGCTGAAATGTGCAATATTAGCAGAGTCAGCAAGCTGGGCAAAGAAAATATTCTGTCCACCCTGAACCATTTTTCCGGCAACCTCCATGGTACCACCCACAGCAGTCTGCCAGAAAGGCATATAAAATACATGATGCAGACCAAAAGGAATCAGTGCACGCTTGATCAGACCGAAGATCAGTGTTCCCACATAACCGGTTCCTGTTACCAGTCCGCCCAGTGCATAAATACCATTCTGGACTACCGGCCATACAAAATACAGAAGGATTCCCACAAACATATATACAATCGTGGAAATGATCGGTACAAAACGGGTTCCTCCAAAAAAGGAAAGAGCATTTGGAAGCTGTATCCTGTAGAATCTGTTATGCAGGGCAGCTACTCCCAGTCCTACAATAATACCGCCAAACACACCCATCTGAAGTGACTGGATACCGCATACAGAGGTAATGGTTCCCTCTAGGACAGTCTCTGCCACCTGTCCGTTGTCAAGAATCTGTCCTGTAACAGTAAGCATGGCATTGATTGCTGTATTCATTACAAAAAATGCAATAACTGCTGATAAAGCTGCAACCTCTTTTTCCTTCTTTGCCATACCGATGGCTACACCTACGGCAAAAATCAATGGCAGGTTATCAAATACCGCACTTCCCACACTGTTCATGATTACCAGCAGGGAGTGAAGTAAAGTCCCTTCACCAAGAATCTTTGTCAGACCATAGGTTTCAATTGTGGTTGCATTTGTAAAAGAACTTCCGATACCGAGAAGCAGTCCCGCTACCGGCAGAATTGCGATGGGAAGCATAAAGCTTCGTCCCACTCGCTGCAAAACGCTGAAAATCTTGTCTTTCATGTGACTCTTATCTACCTTTCCTATTTAATAGTTTCTGCGTAAGCAGACATATCTATTTACGGAAATAGCTTCTGCATAAAAGACCCTTTTCAACCGGTTTTTGTACAAAAAAAGGCATTAATATACATAAACTCTCTCCGTTATGTATAGTTAATGCCTCCAAAAATCGAGTTACACACTACAACTATTGAAAATATATCATGCAAAATTCTCTTTGTCAACCCAAAAATGCTTGCAGGCTGCCGCTTAGATACCCTTAGCTTTTTTTACACATGCTGTCTGTGCTTCAATCACTGCACTGCGCAAACCTTTTTCTTCCAGAACACGGACTGCCTGAATGGTGGTTCCTGCCGGGGAGCAGACCATATCTTTCAGTTCTCCCGGATGTTTGCCTGTCTCAAGCATCAGCTTTGCACTTCCAAGTACAGACTGTGCAGCAAATTTATAAGCCTGTGCCCTTGGCATTCCGTCTGCAACTGCTGCATCTGCCATTGCCTCAAGAAACATAAATACATATGCCGGTGAACTTCCGGAAACTCCTACCACTACATCCATAAGATGCTCCGGAACCACTTCTGTCTTTCCAAAGGTATTGCACAGCTCCACTGCCATCTGTGTTTCTTCCTCTGTTACCAGATTGTTTACGCAGAGTGCGGTCATGCCTTCACCTACCATAGCAGGTGTATTTGGCATAGTACGGATAACTTTTGTTTTTTCTCCCAGATGTTCCCCAATCCACTGCAAAGTTTTACCAGGTGCAATAGAGATAAAAACCTGCTTTTCCTTTACGCTATCCTTAATCTCATCCAGAACTCCTTCAAGAAACTGAGGTTTCACAGCCAGAAAAACAATATCAGCAAAATCCACTACCTGAGCATTGGTGTCTGCCTTGCAGATACCAAGTTCCTTTTCGATTTTTTCACGGGTTTTGTCTGATTTTGCAGAAGCGATCATATCTGCTGCCTTTACTTCTCCACTTTTCAGAATTCCTTTTAACATGGCTGTTGCCATATTTCCACAACCGATAAAACCAATTTTCATAATAATCCACTCCTTTGCGAAAATATTACTGTTCTGATTTCTATCATACCTGTTTCCATGCCAAAAGTAAAATACTATCTTTTTATCCGGGCATAAAAAAACCACTTCCTCAGAAGTGGTTTCTACAGCAGGGCTACAAGGATTCGAACCTTGAACTGACGGAGTCAGAGTCCGTTGCCTTACCGTTTGGCGATAGCCCTTTATTTAATTTGTGTCACTCGCTTGCGACAATTGATATTATATTATAGGTCAACAAAAAATGCAAGCCCTTTTTTGAAATTTTTTTAATTTTTTTTATTTTCTTTATTTCATCACATTTTTAAGAAAATAATCACATTTCAGACTTCCTGTCAAAGGGATATTCCCACTTTGGTCAAATTACACTTTTTAGATTTACATTGGTTAAAAATATGCTATAATCATAGGAAAGATTTTACATTATCTGAACCAATTTATAACTGTTCAGCAGCTTTGCCTGCCAGAAGACTACTGACAGCTACATTATATAAAAAGGAGAAAAAAATGCGAGCAAATAATCTGACCCTGCTTACGGACCTCTATGAGCTTACCATGATGCAGGGCTATTTCAAAAATCCAACTAACCAGACTGTTATCTTCGATATGTTCTACCGCACTAATCCTTGCGGCGGTGCTTTTGCTATCACAGCAGGACTGGAGCAGATGATCGAATATATTGAAAATCTCCATTTTACAGAAGAAGACATCACCTATCTGCGAAGCCTGAATATTTTTGAAGAAGATTTTCTGGAATATTTAAGCAACTTCCAATTTACAGGTGACATTTATGCGATTCCGGAAGGAACTGTTGTTTTCCCAAGAGAACCACTGGTAAAAGTCGTTGCTCCGATCATGGAAGCTCAGCTGGTAGAGACAGCGATTTTAAACATTATCAATCACCAGAGTCTGATTGCAACCAAAGCAGCACGTGTATGCTACGCAGCCAAGGGTGATCCGATTATGGAATTCGGTCTGCGCCGTGCCCAGGGTCCGGATGCGGGTATTTTCGGTGCCCGTGCCGCAGTGATCGCCGGATGCGCCGGAACCTCCTGCGTACTTACAGGTAAAATGTTTGATATACCGGTTCTGGGAACCCATGCCCATAGCTGGATCATGAGTTTCCCGGACGAATACACAGCATTCAAAACCTATGCAAAGCTTTATCCTAATGCATGCACCCTTCTGGTAGATACCTATGATGTATTGAAATCCGGTGTACCGAATGCGATCCGTGTATTTGAAGAAATGCGCGAAGAAGGTATTCCACTTACCAAATACGGCATCCGTATTGACAGTGGTGACCTGGCTTATCTTTCCAAAGAAGCTTATAAGATGCTGGCTGCTGCCGGTTTTGACGATGCTGTGATCTCTGCTTCCAGTGATCTGGATGAATACCTCATTGAAAGCCTGAAAGCCCAGGATGCCAAGATCAATTCCTGGGGTGTAGGCACCAAGCTGATCACTGCTGATGACAATCCTGCTTTCGGCGGTGTATATAAGCTTGCCGCTGTAAAGGACGCAGACAGCACTGAATTTACTCCAAAAATCAAGCTTTCCGAAAACACAGAGAAAGTAACCAACCCTGGAAATAAAACCGTATATCGTCTCTACGGTAAATCTACCGGCAAGATCAAAGCAGATCTTATCTGTCTTGCTGATGAAAAGCTTGATGCAGACCAGAATATGGTTCTCTTTGATCCAATCGATACATGGAAAAAGACAAAAGTTCTCGGCGGAACCTATGAAGTACGTGAGCTTCTCATTCCGGTTATCAAAGAGGGTAAGCGGGTCTATAATTCTCCATCTGTAATGGAGCTTCGCGATTACTGTCAGAAAGAACAGAATACTCTCTGGGATGAATCCAGACGTTTCGTAAATCCTCAGAAAGTATATGTAGACCTTTCTCAGAAGCTCTGGGATCTGAAAAAGAATCTTCTTGAAGAAATGAGTGAGAAATCCCTCAACTGATCCTAAAATTAAATCAGACATAATAAAAAAGACAAGTCCCCGTTTTCAACTGCTTATTGATTTTTGCAGTTGAAGCCGGGGACTTACTTGATTCAGTAAAAACCTATGCTGACATCGCAGATTTCACTTTTAGTCCCAACTCTCATATTGGGTCCAAAAAGCCCTACACCAGATGTAACAATATTATGCATATTTCCTTTCTTCAGATAACCACAAGGATTTTCCCAGAAAAACCGGATCACAATATTTCCCGGAAATACCTGTCCGTCATGAGTATGCCCGCAAAGATCCACATCCACGCCCGCCTCCACCAGTTCCTGCAGCTCTCTCGGCTCATGATCGATAACCAGTACAGGCAGTGACAGATCCATACCCTCTGTGATTTCCTGTGGAGTCTTTCGTTTATCAATCCCCCGTCCGGGACGCTCATAATCCGGTCTGCCATACAGATAAAAGGAATCATCGATGAGCACATACTCATCTCTCAGAAGCGTAATCCCCGCTTTCTCCAGAAACTCATCCATCTCCGGAATACTCTCTTTCTTTTCCTTACTGCCAAAGGTAAATCCTGCCAGGATCTTTTCCTGGATATCGTGATTTCCGTAACATGCATACACACCATACTTCGACCGAATCCCTCTCAATATCTCTGCCAGTTTTTCCGGATCATCCAGTGCCTCATATTCATTGTCAAAAATATCTCCTGCCACCACTACCAGATCCGGTTCCTGCTCATTGATCTTCTCTGTCATCTGTGCCATCTGCTTGCAGCCAATATTATATCCCAGATGAAGATCTGCGACCAGAACCACATTTAGTTCCTTCATATTTCCTGCCTTTTTATCAACAGAAATATGATATTTCGTTGTATGTATATTTCCTGCACGGATCACTCCGTAAATACTGACTGTTGAAATAATCACCGCACAGACAGCACCCACAACAGCAGTTCCCATATTGCTGAAAAGCAGCTCTCTTCCAGGAAAACCAAGATTTCTAAGAGGATATTTCAGTAACAGTCTCAGTCCATCCGCGATTCCCAAAGTCATAAGTGTATACATTAAGACACCAAGCCAATAATTACTCAGAAGCTTCATAAACCTCCTAAATCCAGACGCAGGTGCCATAAATGCGATCAGTATACTAAACACTACAAATAAATATACAAGTCCAATCCCTCTGCACACCCACACATTTTGAAAAACCGTATGTAATACCTGAAACCAGTGCAGGCTGCGAAGCAGGATATATACACACACCAACAGATAAAACGGTGCCAGATATATTGCAACCATATAATATGTCTCCTTTCCAACGCTCATTGCCGTAACAATTTCATTATTATAATAATTTTATTTCTATAACAATTCCAGAAAATCATAACTGCTTCTTATTATACAAAAAAGAATCCTCAGCCGCTACTATAAGCTGCTGAAGATTCTATGAATTTTACTGTTCCATCTGTCTTCCCAGAAATCCGCTTGCTGTTCTGATGAGCATCTTCTCTGATTCACCCATCACATCCCTTTCACTCTTTCCCAGTAAAAGCACCGAACCCACTGTATCTCCTGCACTGATGATAGGCTGCATGATCTGGGAATACAAAGGTTCTCTCTGTTCCTGAGTCACAGGTATCCTGCTTCTGTCATTTCCGTTAGCAAACACAGAGCTTCTCTCCGTAATTGCGTCTTCCAGAGCTTTGCTGATAGGTTTTCCCACATATTCCCTGCTTCCTTGACCTGCAGCAGCCACTACCTGATCGTGATCCGTGATACACGCCACCATCCCGCTTGACTGTGCCAGCGCTTCTGCATATTCCTTTGCAAAAACATTCAGTTCTCCGATGGGGGAATACTTTTTCAGAATGATCTCCCCCTCCCGGTCAGTAAAAATCTCCAGTGGTGTTCCCTCTTTTATCCGCAGCGTTTTTCTGATCTCCTTAGGAATGACCACACGCCCCAGATCATCTATTCTTCTTACGATTCCTGTCGCCTTCATTTTTTTCCTCCTGTACTTTCATAGGTTTCCATATTTTTCAGTGTATGGATAGTATATGAATATATGGAGGAATTATGCTTAATTTTTTAGCTTTCAGCCAAATCCGAGTAAAAAAGAATCCCTTCACCAAGCAGTCTCATTCTCTGCTTAAAGTGAAGGGATTTCCTCATCCATTGCTATTTATTTTATACGATAACCCTGGCAACTGCAAGACCATAAACCTCAAGTTTGTCACTGCCATTACCATAAACCCAGCTGATCTGGCCTTCCGGTACAGGAATATTTACAGCCTCTGTTCCGAAATTCTGATAAATATAATATTTCTCATTTTCCTTCTCTCTCACTGTAATCTCCAGTGCGTCCGGAATCATCTGCAATTCCGGACCAGTAACTTGTGATCAATGTACCACCGTTTTCTACAAACGCAAGAACCCTGTCCCTGGTTGCCTGTCCGATTCGTCCCTTTCCTGAAATTGCCCTGGATACCGTTGTTTTACTGACTCCCAGTTCCCGGGCAATATCATCAATTGTATATATTTTCTTTTCTTCTGTCTCCATAATTTAAAGAAGATATACCGGAAGTTCATCCTTAATATGAACAGGTCCATCTATTGATTCTTTCCTGTCCTCTGTAACAAATACCGCCTCCAGTTTTTCCGCATCCTGTGTGGAAATCACAGATCTTTTTACGGTTTTCTTTGCCCCTGCATTTGCAGCCCGCTTAATACTTTCTTTTCCTACTGGCATAGCTTCATTACCTCCTCTGCTAACTTTGTATATTCTTTGGCACTTCTGCTTGATCTTTTATATTCAACAACCGGAATACTGTTATCCTGGGACCATTCTACAGAACTGTCCACTCTGATGATCTGTTCAAATACATGGATATCCTCCAGTTCATGCAAAGTTTCCATAGTCTGCTTATAGTAATTCTTTCTTGTATCCACCTTCGTCACTGCAATTCCGGCTATTTCCAGATCCGGAGAAATCTGTCTGACTTCGTTAAGAAATTCAAACATATTTGCAAGTCCAAACATCCCCCATGGGCTTGCCTCAACAGGAATGATCACTTTGTCTGAAGCGCACAAAATATTCATAACCCAACCTCCAAGTGTAGGCGGCGCATCGATCAGAATATAATCGTACATTCCTGACTCTTTAATCTTCTGAAGACATTTCCGCAGAATAAACTCTCTCTGCCATTTTGTAAACAATTCATATTCTATGGAACTCATTAAGGTAGAGGATGGAATCAAATCCAGATTTTCATAAGGAGTATGTACCACATAATCTGTCAGATCTTCCTGCTTTTTAATCCCATAATACAGATTCTTTTCTCCTGCTGCATGCTCCAATACCCAGTCCTCTGAAAAAAAAGCCAACGACAAATTCAGCTGCATATCCCCATCAACCAAAAGAACCTTTTTTCCGGTCTGCGCAATTGCTGCACCCAGGTTGGAACAGGTTGTGGATTTTCCACTTCCGCCTTTATTATTTGTAAAACATATGGTTATGGTTTTTCCCATGTTTTCACACCTCAATTTTCTTCAACTATCTTCATTATATGAGTTTTATTCCTCGTTTTCAACTGTTTTCGTAAGTATTAGCTCTATTCTGCTATTAATCAGATTTTTTCTATTTCCTGTTCTTTTCCTGTTCCATAAAACTTTTGATTTTCAAAATAAAAGTCTTGCATTTTAGAATAATTGTGTTATAGTATTCATATACTTGATATGTAGTTTTAATTACTATATTAAATAGTTTTGAAATTGGAGGCGATAATTATGAAATTTAAACTGAAAGATCCCGGAAGTGCCATCACTCATGGAATTGCTCTTTTATTGGCTGTAACCGGGGCAATTCCCCTTATTATCAAAGCTGCTCGTTCCTATGATGTGATTCACATTGTTGCATTGAGCATTTTTATACTGACTATGATCCTGCTTTATGCAGCCAGTACCATCTATCACTCCATAGATTCTACTAAAAAAGTAAACCGGCGTCTCCGCAAAATAGATCATATGATGATTTTCATTATGATTGCAGGCAGCTATACTCCGGTATGTCTCATAGTTCTTCATAATCGCATTGGATATATTCTGTGTGCACTGGTATGGACAATTGCCATATTGGGAATGATTTTGAAATGCTGTTGGATCACCTGCCCCAAATGGTTTTCTTCTGTGCTGTACATCGCCATGGGCTGGCTGTGTGTCCTGGCATTCGTACCTATTTTCCATGCTCTCCCACGAGCTGGCTTTGACTGGCTTCTGGCCGGCGGAATCATTTACACCATCGGCGGCGTGATCTATGCTTTAAAAGTTCCTCTCTTTGATGCCAGACACAAAAATTTTGGCTCACATGAAATCTTTCATGTCTTTATCATGCTTGGAAGCGCCTGCCACTTTGTAGTTATGTATTTCTTTGTTGCACCACTTCCCGTATAAAAAGTAAAGCAGTTATTCAATTATAAATATATAGCTGAATAACTGCTTTTTTATTTATATTGCTACTTTTCGCATTGGATATAATCCATAAGACCGGTAGGAAGCTCCAAAATATTTATAATACCCTTTTGCTTCTGAAAATAACGGATCATATACCAGACCATCGACTTCTGCCCAACAGTGGCCACTTCCATTTGTCTGTGATGTATCTACACAGGCATATACATTCTTGTATCCTAATGCCTTTGCCAGATATGCAAAAGAGCATGCATCTGAGAAGCAATTTCCTCTTTTTCCATTATTAATAAAATAATCATTTGCATACAGCGCCGGCCATGATGTCTGATTCACATATTTCCTTGTGGTACCATAATAATGGCTGATCACCCATTTATAGCAGGTTTCAAATTTCTGGTTTTTTGACATTTGAGGTGTTGTAATCTGAGAAACTATCTGTTTTGCTCTCTGCAGAGTTTCATAATCATAAGCCTGCGCGGCAGTCATTCTTTTACCTTTGGAATTATAATATACATTTCCCTTTTTCCAGGCTTCCATTACTCCCTTGGCAGTACAATAATAAATATTGTTTCCGGATTTCACAGTTTTTGTTTTCATGACACCATTTTCAGCAAAATAGTAATATTTTCCTTTTATCTTTTTAATACCACTGCATCGTTTTCCGTTTGTATTAAAATAAAATTTATGTTTATTATGTGTAACCCATCCGGTTTTCATAAATCCCTTTGCATCAAAATAATAAACATTCCCTTCTACTCTCTTCATTCCTACAAGAAATTTATTATTTTTATAATACTGTTTTTTCTTCCCTACAGTTATCCAACCATTTTTCACTTCCGGAATGGGAGTAGGTGTAACCTCCGGGGTTATTACAGGTTCATTCTGTTCCGGAGCAGGTGTTATGATTTCCTGCGGAGTCATAGTGATTTCCGGTGGGATATTCATATCTGCTCCAGCTGTCGGTACACTTCCCAAAACACATACCGCACATGCCACAATCCATTTTGTCATCTTTTTCATTTCCTTGGTCCTCCTTAAAAATTTGTAAGCTCCAGTTTTCTTTCTCTGGTAAGCTGCTTAATCTGATATTCCCTCTTCATAGCCTCTTCTTTCGTAAAAAAACCCTCATAATACACAAGAGACACTGGACGCTTTGTTTTTGTATATTTGGCACCGTTTCTGCCACCATTATGAGCCTTCAGGCGTTTCTCCAGACAGTTTGTCCATCCTGTATAAAGAGTCCCGTCTGCACACTTTACCATATATGTATAATTCATGCTTCATCTGTACCTCATCTATGTAAAGGACAACCATCTGTCATAAAACAATCTCAGCCTCAAATCATGGTCATCCTCTTTTTTATGATAAACAGCCGGTATCATACTTGTATTTTAATCAGCACAAACATTCATCGTTTACTTTTCTTATCTGCATCTAAATACAAAATCTTTCTGACTCTGCATTTTCTAAGCAGGACGGGAAACCGACTGCAATTTTATTTTCCCATCTAGTAACGGTTCTGTTTTTTCATAATAGCTTTATCTATTTTATTATACGATAATTTCACTATTATGTGAATAACTTCCCCTCAATTTATTTAACCAGATCAAGTACGTCCCCTGCTTCAATTGCGAATATTCGCTTAACTAAAAAATAGAACCAGTTTTTTCTGGCTCTATCTTTACGAAACAAATAAATCTTCTTATTTTCTTAACTTTATTTACGAAGATAAGTGATCGGGTCTATAGGCTCTCCATCCTTTTTCATTGCAAAATACAGATTTGCCCCCTCTGCACTGTAATATTTCGTAGGTTCTGCCACATATCCAATCGTAGTTCCTTTTTTCACAATATCACCCTGAGAAACAGTCAAGTCTTCCAGCTGTCCATAAATCGCCTGATATCCATTTCCCAGTTCCATTGTCAATGTAGTTCCTGTCTGTGCATTTTTCTCAACAGAATAAACCGTTCCGTTTACTGCCGAAACTACAGGGGCTCCTTCTACTGCCCCTACTGAAATAGCCGGACTCAGTCTGTACTGATCCAATGTAGGATAATAAGTGGTCTGATCCATGCTGTAATCCAGCAGAACATTTCCATTTACCGGCCATTCCATTACTGTATCCTCTGAAAAATTTATTTCCGGAAGATTGACTGCTGAAGCAGAAACATCTGTGGTTTCCTCTGACATATCACTCATTGTCTGTGTTGTATCATCTTCACTCATTTCATCTTCCATATTTGCATTCACAACACTTTTTTCTGCTCCTGTCTCATTACCTGTTTCTTCTTTTACAGCATTGATCTGAGCATTTGTTTCTTCTTCTGGAAACTCACTTTCCGCCATTCCTGCAGCTTCCTGATTATCCTCTTCAATATTTACCTCTTCATTTGTGTTCTCAGTACCGTCCTCCTGAATCAGGGGCTGATTTTTCGGTTCTTTCTCTTTCACAGGAGTAGTTCCAAGCTGGTACACTGTAATTCCTAAAGCTGCCACAGCAGCAAGGCCAACAGTATTTGCAATCATACGGGTAATTCTGTTATTCATCATATTCCTTTCACCTCTGTTTTCATCTTCATATCTATAGGGTGTCCAGAATTTCTCCTGTTATTCAATATTTTGCATTGAATTCAAATTCATTTTATCTCTCTGACATTTACAATCTGCATATCTGCAAAATATGTTGTTAAAATTTCCTCTGCCGTTTTTTTATTTTTTGCCAGCTGATCTCCACCATATTGAGAAAATCCCAAACCATGTCCTTTCCCTTTACAAAGAAAACAGATATTATTTTTGCTTCTTTTTATACTAAAATTGGAAGAAGCCAGCCCCAGTTCTCTGCTGAATGTTTCTCCCTCCAGTACCATATCATCAGCCCGGATCTCCGTCACATATCCGACACTATCCCTTTTCTTCACAATAAGGTTTTTCGGAAGATCCACCTGACTTATATAAAAACTGCTCAGATAATCATCTGCCTCTTTGTCACGGTCACATTTTACTGATTTCAGATATTTATATTTGTCACTATGTAGAACTTCTTTTCCGTTCCTTGTTCTACCCGCACTGAGCTGATGATATGGCAAAAGCTCCAATTTATAATTCCGCACAAGAACCTCTCCCCTGGTTTCTTCCGCTGCTCTTTCATATTTTTCGTCTAGAATCCATTCTGAAAAGCTTTTTTTCTCCAAATCCCGTCGCAGTCCCTTCAATATATCTAAAAGACTCTCCTTTTCTTCTAAGCGCCGGTAATAATCAGATCTTGCAATAATTGTCTGGGCTTTTATTGTTTCCAGCTTCATATTTTTGTCAATCTGGGTTGCCGTTACTACAGGCAAGATTCTTTCCACATTAAACTTCTGATTTATCGTTAACGTATCTATTCCATTTAATGGGATAATAAAAAAATAGGGAATAAAAAAGAAACTTAGAATTCCTAGTGTACAGGAAATGAAATGATTCTTCATAGACAGGATCCTTTTCGATCGATTGCTGCTATTCTATATTAAAACAGCATTTCTTCTTTTAAGTATATGTATCTTCTCAAATTCATACCCTTAAATAGATTAAAATATTTATACAACAAGAAAGAATCCTGCTTGCAGGATTCTCCGCCTGCGGCGGGTCGCTTCAGCGACATAGTTTCTCTCCGTTGCAGTGCGATCCTGCCCGGAGGGCTTTTTTATGTTATAGGAACATTACGGAGTAATTTCCTATAACATAAAAAAACTTCTGCGAAAATTCACAGAAGTTAAAAGTGAAGCATCGGGGATTCGAACCCCGGACAACTTGATTAAAAGTCAAGTGCTCTACCGACTGAGCTAATGCTCCATATTTATTGCCTAATTCTCCAAGCAAAATGCCCAGAGCCGGAATCGAACCAGCGACACGAGGATTTTCAGTCCTCTGCTCTACCAACTGAGCTATCTGGGCAAAGTAGCGGGGACAGGATTTGAACCTATGACCTTCGGGTTATGAGCCCGACGAGCTTCCAGACTGCTCCACCCCGCGTTAATAATTTAATTAAAAGCCGATGATCGGACTCGAACCGATAACCTGCTGATTACAAATCAGCTGCTCTGCCAATTGAGCCACATCGGCTTAGGTTAATACCTAAGTGGATGGAGAAGGATTCGAACCTTCGAAAGCGTTGCTAACAGATTTACAGTCTGCCCCCTTTGGCCACTCGGGAATCCATCCAAATATATGGAACCTATAGGGCTCGAACCTATGACCCTCTGCTTGTAAGGCAGATGCTCTCCCAGCTGAGCTAAGATTCCATATTCCTTATGCAATTAACTTCGTCAGCAAATTGCTAACGACCCAGAAGAGACTCGAACTCTCGACCTTCGCCGTGACAGGGCGACGCTCTAACCAACTGAGCCACTGGGCCATTTAAAGGTTTTGCACCTTCAAAACTACATACATGTTGACATTTCCTTGAGAATTAACTTCCTGCGTTTTGGTCAAGCCCTCACCCGATTAGTAACAGTCAGCTCCATGTGTTGCCACACTTCCACCTCTGCCCTATCTACCTCGTCGTCTTCAAGGGG
>NZ_JBQHWC010000027.1:0-40899 GCF_052064155.1 Blautia sp. HCP3S3_C12
CGCATCTTTCGATGCTCATGTGTAAAGAATTTTCGAGAATCGTATGTGTTTCACTGTTTAGTTATCAAGGTTGTCTGTCTTGCGACAGCTTTTTTATTATATCAGCTGATTTTTATATTGTCAAGAACTTTTTTATTTATTTTTTCAAGTTCTTTTTCAACAGTTCGTACCAGCAACTCTGATATAATATCACATCCATTTATCTCTGTCAACAATTTTTTTAACTTTTTTTAGTTTCAATTTTGTTTCTGAGAAAATAGAAATCCGCCTCATTCAGAAGCGGATTTATCATACCATTGTTTTTCGTCTGCGTCAAGCACATTTTTACATTTATTTACATTTATTTTTCATTTATTTATTTTGCATAAAATATATTCATAAAGATTTTAATCAGAACGTCTTTATCATACAAATAATTTAACAAAGGATCCTGCATGATAAGCTTCAGGGCTGTATCTCCCAGTTTCGTATTGCACAAAACGGTAACTACTAAAAACAAAATCCAGACCATAATTACAAATTTCACGCCTCCCAGCAATCCCCCTGCAATTTTATTTACCCCACAGATTACAGGAAGCCCGGCGATCAGATTTGTAGCCCAGGTAATACATCTTATGAACAAAGTTGCCAGTATAAACGAGATCAAAAAGGAAATTCCATTTACTACAATTTGTGCCAGGTATCCAACAACATAATCTGAAAATGTATTCACCGAAAGATATTGATAAACTGATGAATTATTATTCTCTGTCAGCCCGCCGGACAACAGATCCGGAAAATCCAGATCAGATATGGAGTTCTCCTGGCTTTCTTCTGTCACAGTCTGAGCTTTTATCCCCTTTTCTTCTGCAAATTTGCTGCAGTTTTGCTGTATAGTTTCATATATAGATGTGTTTTCGCGGATATAGCTGTTCACATATGGATTAATAAACCATACCAGAACAATAGACAGGACTACGCATATCAGTGAAACTACTTCACGGATCAATCCGCGTCTGTAGCCGTGCAGACAAGACAGAATCAAAATTGCAATTGCAATAATACCGGGCCAGGTTATATTCATATTATTCCTCCTATCCCAGCTTGATCACATCTACACCACTGTCCAGAACGAGCAGATATCTGTTCCACCCAATCTTAAAGAAATCCTTAATGGTGCCGTCTACTGATCCCATGTATTTCTGAACTCCTCTGCTGTTCATTACACATATCTGTGAACTGTTATACATCAGAATATTCCCACCGCTCAGTTTAATTGTAGTATACGGAATATTAAAATTCTGTTTGAATTTCAGATTACCATCTGTAGAATACACTTCCATCGTATACTGCTTATCCTTATTGTCATTCTTAAATACAAGCCCTATCATATCATCATCGAAAAAGGTGCTGACAATTTCCTTTTCCACTTCCACCGTTTTACCTTCTTTGGGAATCTGGCTTCCCTGGTAAAGAGTAAATCCATTATCTTTAAGCGCTACAGCGCGCCCCTTTTCCAGATATTGGATCTGGGGAATCACCACACCTTCATATTTATAGCCACTGACAATACGGTCATCTTCATTCTGTCCTACATCCCCAAAATTATAAAAAGCCACATAGCTGGTCGTATCATTCCCATCCACAAACTGGTAAGTAACCATCATGATAACCCCATCATCTGAAATGGCAACATCCAGCGGATAACCAGGATCATCTACTTTTGTCTGGTTTTCTGCGATCAGGCTTCCGTCTGTACTATAGAAATCAATCCAGGTGTCATCGCCTCCATCCAGAATCGCAGCAACCAGACCGCTTTGGGATACTCTGGCTTTTATAATACTGTAGGACGTAGTAACGCTCCCCGTTTTGCCGGATTTATCGTAAATCTCCAGGGTAGTCCCATCTTTATCTGCTATTACTGCACGATTTCCTTTCACATCAGCCACAGGGTTCTGCATCTGATATGTTTCACTCCAGATTGTATCCATACTATCTGAAACCAGAGATACTCCGTCCGGACTATACCGCAAAATATCTCCATCCATTTCCACATAGCTGGTAGATACCACATCCTCCTGTTCACTGGATTTAACTATCTTATAATTATGGTAACTTCGTTTCTCCACATAAATGGTCACAGCTGTCACAGCCGCCACGATCACCGTTGCTATGAGCACAGTTTTTTTCACAATACTTCTTTTGTGTCCGTTATGCGAATTTTCACCATGCTCCCGACCTGTGCTTCCCTGTTCTCTGGCAAGCCTTGCTTTTTCGGCAGCCAGTTTTTTCTTTTTATGTTTTCTCATCATTTTTTTTATTGTATTTGTCATTTTTATCCTTACCTTGCAGTATTTTAGTCGAACGGACATACTCCGCATTTACCTATCATCATTGATCATTCTGCAATCTGCAGCTGCCACAATCCAGAATTTATTATAACACATATATCTAAGGTAATACAATTACTTGTCCCGGATAAATGATTTCATCTTCTTTTATACCATTCAAAGCACAAATCCGGCTTATTTCCTTTGCATCACCATAACGTTCCAGACTGATCTGAAAAAGAGTATCTCCCGGCTGTATCACATAAGATTCATGGACAGATTCTGAAGCAGCTGTTTCATTTTCCTTTTGCAGCTCCTCCCGCATTCTTTTCTGTGCTTTTCTCGTATCTGCCTCTTCTCTGTAAATCTGCTCTGTTTTATCAGACTGATCGATTTCTCCTGTCTGATTAGCTGGTTTGGGAGTCTGTTGTACAGAAACTTTCTTTTTTTCATTTCCCTTACTCTCTATGGTTTTCTTTTTTATCCTCTCGTTATCTGCTGATTTCTTTTCTATCTTCGGGGTTGGTGATGGCGTAATTTCTTCTATAATTACAGAGGACGCAGTTTTACTTTGCTCCTTAGGATATCCCGGATTCTGAAAATTCCTGTAAAAATTCATTCCCACCGTCAGCACAGCAATTGCCAGACACACAGGCACTGCATAGGAAAAAACCGAAACTGTATTTTTTTCTTTTTCCTCCTTTGTTTTTTCCGTAATGATCTTTCTGAAATCCTTCACAGCCTTATCTTCATATTTTTCTGTCAGATCCGACTGAAGCTTCTCGTTTTTCTCCACCATATAATTTTGCATACAGGTATTTTTCTCATAATACAGATAATAACCTTCCAATCGTATCATGGTATTGTTCTCATAACGAAAAAAAGCATCTTCACTTTCCTGAGGTTCCATAAGCATCAATACTTTTTCTCCTCCGAAATGCTTCAGATGTACTTTTTCCAGAAGCTCTGTTGCCTCCATAGATATCCGTGGCTGAGAAAAGAACCAGCCAACAATCTCCTGATCTTCAAAATATTTCTTTTGGTCTTCGTGAATCTGTTTCCAGACCTGCACCGAAAAGTCCACATGATCCACAGCAGCTTCCATATCTTCTGCCATAACAGCTCCTCTGATAAACAGATATGCTGTTCCTGTCTTCCATTTTATTTCTCCTGTAAGTACAGCAACCCTTCCCTTCTGTACCTCCTGGTTTTCTTCTGTCCTGGCCAGCCTTATCAGAAATGTATATACATAATCCTCCATATAGATTTTGTATTTTTCTCCTGCCACTCCTATCTGCCTTATATTTCTGGGCAGGCAAAATCCCTCCTCCCCCTCTTGTATATCTGGATTTTCCTCCTTATAAATTACTTCTATCATTTCCAAATCACCCCTTCGGCTATCAGAATAGCATACAAAAACTGCGGATTTTATCAGATTGTAAGAGCAATCTCCAAAAACTTACCGACAGATTTTGCATCATGCATAAATAGCATTCATTAAGGATATGATAAATCAGACAGAGACTTTCTTGATTTCTCTGTTCACAGACATATAAGTCAAAAACAATAATAAAGCCCAAGTAAACAGGAGAATTTTTATGGTGTTTTATGTAAACTCACAAGAAAAAGAATCCTCTAGCGAAATTGCCTTTCTTCTAAGAAAATGCATTCTCCATCATCCGGGTCCATGGTCTGAACTGATCTTTCTCTGTATCGGCAGTGACCGTGTAACCGGCGACTGTCTGGGCCCTTATATTGGTCATCAACTGAGCCAGAAGGAAATACACGGAGTTTATGTCTACGGAACTCTGTGTCATCCTGTGCATGCTCTGAACCTGGAAAAGGCATCCGACTTTATCCATACCCATCATCCCCAGGGCCTTGTCATTGCCATTGATGCCTCTCTGGGCCAAAAAAAGCACCTGGGATACGTGACCATCGCAGATGGTGCACTTTACCCAGGTGCCGGAGTCCAAAAAGAACTTCCTCCTGTAGGTGATATCCATATCACAGGAATCGTAAACATTGCAGGTATGCTAGAGCAACTGACGCTTCAGACAACCCGGCTATCTACAGTGATCTCACTGGCAGATACCATTACACAGGGAATCTTAAATTATACAAATTCTTTGATCTGTTTGTAGATGCCTTCTGCATCCAGGCCATATTTCTCAAGAAGAGCTGTTGCTGGGCCGGATTCTCCGAATACATCATTTACACCGATACGCTTTACAGGCACAGGTGCTTTTTCAGACAGGCATTCGCATACAGCTCCGCCAAGTCCACCGATTACAGAATGTTCTTCTACAGTCACAACTTTACCTGTTTCTTTGGCAGCTGCAACTACAAGTTCCTCATCCAGAGGTTTGATTGTGTGGATGTTGATCACTTTTGCATCTACACCGTCTGCTGCAAGCTTCTCTGCTGCTTCAAGGGCAGGAGCTACACAAAGACCGTTTGCAATAATGGTAAGGTCTTTTCCCTCACGAAGAACAATACCTTTACCTAATTCAAATTTATAATCTGGTCTGTCATTGATAACAGGAGCTGCCAGACGTCCAAATCTCATATATACAGGTCCAACATGCTCATAAGCTGCTTCTACCATAGCTTTTGCTTCAATATCATCAGAAGGGCAGGCAACAACCATTCCAGGAATTACTCTCATAAGAGCAAAATCCTCACAGCACTGATGGGTAGCACCATCTTCACCTACAGAGATTCCACCGTGAGTAGCACCGATCTTTACATTGATCTTCGGATAAGCAATAGAATTACGAACCTGCTCAAAAGCACGTCCTGCTGCGAACATTGCAAATGTGCTGGCAAAAGGAACTTTTCCTGTTGTAGCCAGACCAGCAGCAATACCCATCATATTGCACTCAGCAATACCGCAGTCAATATGACGTTCCGGGAATTCTTTTTTGAACATACCTGTCTGAGTAGCTGCAGCAAGGTCAGCGTCCAGAACAACCAGGTTCTCATGTTTCTTACCTAATTCAACCAGTGCAGCACCGTAGCTTGCTCTTGTTGCGATTTTCTTTACTTCTGACATAATGCTTCACCTACCTTTTCTAAGTCTGCCATTGCCTGTGCATACTGCTCATCATTTGGAGCTTTGCCATGCCATCCGGCCTGGTTTTCCATGAAGGAAACGCCTTTTCCTTTAACAGTTTTCATAATGATTGCTGTAGGCATTCCTTTGGTAGCCTTAGCTTCATCAAAAGCTGCCTTTAACTGATCCATATCATTTCCGTCTGCAACGTTGATCACATGGAAGTTAAATGCTTCAAATTTCTTATCGATCGGGTATGGAGAACATACATCGTCAATCTTACCATCGATCTGAAGTCCATTGTTATCTACGATCACTACAAGGTTGTCCAGTTTTCTGTGGCCTGCGAACATAGCAGCTTCCCATACCTGGCCTTCCTGGATCTCACCGTCACCTAATAAGGTGTATACACGATAGCTTTCGTTGCTTAATTTAGCAGAAAGTGCCATACCTACTGCTGCAGAAATTCCCTGTCCAAGAGAACCACTGGACATATCAACACCCGGGATATGCTTCATATCCGGATGTCCCTGTAAATAAGATCCCAGATGGCGAAGAGTCTTCAGGTCTTCTTTTGGGAAAAATCCTCTTTCTGCAAGTGCAGAATAGTATCCTGGTGCTGTGTGGCCTTTGGAAAGTACAAAACGGTCACGGTCAGCTTTCTTAGGATCCTTAGGATCAATGTTCATTTCTTCAAAATATAAGTATGTGAATACATCTGCTGCAGACAGAGATCCGCCCGGATGTCCTGCTTTTGCAGCATGTACTGCTGTAACGATATCCTTGCGGACTTCGTTTGCAATTTTCTGAAGTTCTAATTTTTCCATTATTATAAATTCTCCTTATTCACCAAATACGGCTTTATAGTCGTTCTGGAATTTCACAATACCAGCATCTGTCAGAGGATGTTTTGTCATCTGGACAATTACATTGTATGGAACAGTTGCAATGTCAGCACCTGCAAGTGCGCAGTCTGTTACATGGATTGGATTTCTTACGCTTGCAGCGATGATTTCTGTCTCAATTCCTGCTACTTCGAAGATCTCAGCGATCTCACGGATCAGATCTACACCTCTTGTAGAAATGTCATCAAGTCTTCCAAGGAACGGAGATACATAGGTAGCGCCTGCTCTTGCTGCCAGAAGTGCCTGGTTAGCTGAAAAGATCAGAGTAACGTTTGTTTTGATTCCTTCTGAATGAAGAACTTTAACTGCTTTCAGGCCTTCTACTGTCATAGGGATCTTAACTACCATGTTCGGATGGATTGCTGCAATAGCACGTCCTTCTTTGATCATACCTTCAGCGTCTGTTGTTGTAGCTTTTACTTCACCGCTGATCGGTCCGTCCACAATAGATGTAATCTCTTTAATTACTTCTTTGAAATCTCTTCCTTCTTTTGCGATCAGAGATGGATTTGTAGTAACGCCACAGATCACACCCATATCATTAGCTGCTTTAATATCCTCTACTTTTGCTGTGTCAATAAAAAATTTCATCTTAAAAACCCTCCTGTTTTTTTGCTTGATTACGTTGATATCCAGAATTTCTCTGTTGATAACTTCATTATAACAAGCTTCCGGAAAAGGTCAATCCCCATAAAATTTTATTAATAATTTTTGTATTAATAATGTATGTTTTTATAAATAATAATTTCTACCTGTTCCTATGCATTATTTCTGTTCAACTGATAATTCTATATGTCAGACTGGGATATTCTGCGCAGCTGTTTGAAATAGTTTTTATCAGTTCTTACACCAGCCCTTTACATTATTAATAATAATTTTTTGAAAACATATTTAATTATTTTTTTCCAAAGGGTTATTTCTGACATGAGCATAACCTGTAGTGCGTCTTGCCATTAGTTTAGGAGTATACTCAATATTATACAGGCTGATAGGAGCTGTGTCTGTAAGAAACTGCTCCTTCGCATCAATTTTGCGGATTATGATATCGCAGGCATCCTGTCCCTTAAGTGCTACAAAATGATCAATGGTAGTCAATGAGATCCTGCGGATCCCGGAATAAAAAATATTGTCACATCCAATCACCGACACATCTCTGGGAACATGCACCTTTGCCTCATGCAGTGCATCCAGTGCACCGATGGCCATCATATCATTCTGTCCTGCAATAGCAGTAAACTGGCGCCCCTCCTGCAAAAGTTCCATGGTAAGCTCATAGCCCATAGAATATTCAGAATCCATTCTGGGGATCTGCGAATCTATGGACTCATCTGCTGCCTTAATGATCACATGATCCTTCAGCCCCTCTTTTTCATATTCTTTTACAAAGCCATTCACCCGTTTGGTTCTCTGCCATTGTCTCTTTGTCAGTGGCGGTGTAATAAATGCCACATCCCTGTGTCCCAGATCCAGCAAATGTCTTGCCATAAGTCTGCCCACTACGGTATTATCCTGATTAATGGCATCTACAGTAGTAGTTTTCTCTTTGTTACTGATAATAACAAGGGGAATTGTCTGTGCCATTTCCTCTACCTGCAACTGAAAATCCGGATTTGGATTGCAGCTGTAGATAATTCCCTGAGGCTGCAGTGTCTGCATCATCCGCAGATATTTTTCCTCCAGCCTGGGGTCTCTCTGGGTATTACAGATAAAAACTCCATACCCCTGTTTATCCGCCACTGTCTCAATCCCCTGTAACAGCAATACATAATAAGGATTGGTAATGGTAGGGCAAAATACAACGATCAGCCTGTCCTTTTTACTTTCTTTTTTGTTTCTGCGGCCAGGAAGCTGATATCCCAATTCTCTGGCTGCCATCTCCACTTTCTCTACGGTTTCCCTGGAAAAAGAAACATTATACTTTTTATTCAGTACCATAGATACCGTAGCCTGAGACACACCAGCCTTTTTAGCCACATCAGAAGATGTTGCTTTTTTCTTTGCCAAAGGGCTCCCTCCTTTGCATCAAAGTTCCACTCTTCCTTCCAGGGCACGAAGCAACGTCACTTCATCAATATACTCCAGGTCTCCGCCTACAGGTACTCCACTGGCAATCCGGCTCACTCTGATTCCGGTAGGTTTAATCAGTTTACTGATGTACATAGCTGTGGTTTCACCTTCCAGGCTGGAGTTCGTGGCAATGATCACCTCTTTGACCTCATCTCTGGTAAGGCGCTGCATCAGTTCCTTGAGCTTGATATCATCCGGCCCTATTCCCAGCATAGGAGAAATAGCTCCGTGAAGCACATGGTAAACGCCTTCAAACTTCCCCGTTTTCTCATAAGCTGCCAGGTCTCTGGTATTCTCCACAACCATGATCACAGAGTGATCACGTTTGGGATTTGCACAAATAGGACAAATTTCTTTATCTGTCAGCGTATAACAGCATTTACAATACTGCACATTCTCTCTGGCATTTACAATGGATGCAGTAAGCTGTTCAACCTGATCTCTGGGCATATTCATAATATGAAAAGCCAGCCGTTGGGCTGATTTCGCTCCAATTCCCGGCAAATGAGAAAGCTGCTCGATCAGCCTGTTGATATGACTGCTGTAATATTCCATCAGAATGGAAGACCTCCTCCAAGTCCGCCCAGTCCTCCTGTAAGTTTGGACATCACTGCTGTGGATTCCTCTTCCACCTTGCGAAGAGCTTCATTGGTCGCTGCCACGATCAGATCCTCCAGCATTTCAATATCGTCAGGATCTACAACCTCTTCCTGCAGTTTTACCTTTATCACTTCTCTTTTACCGGAAATAGTCACTTCTACAGCTCCGCCGCCTGCAGCAGCTGTAAATTCCTTTTCTTCCAGCGCTTTCTGGTTCTCTTCCATCTGGCGCTGCATTTTCTGCGCCTGCTTCATTAAATTATTCATATTTCCCGGCATACCCATGCCCGAAAATCCTCCACGTTTTGCCATGGCGGTATCCTCCTCAATTTCATTCACTTTCATTTTTATTCTAATTCATCAGGATCCTCTTCTGTAACTATATCCATATGGATATTCTCGCGAATCGCCTGATCTACGCTTACCTGTGCCAGGTTAGTATGCTGATGCTTATTGGCCACCAGCATCTGGATCTCTACGGATTTTCCTGTCTGTGCTGCAATAATATCCTGCAATTCTTTCACTGCTTCCGGATTATCCACATAAGTCTGTCCCAGAAAATCCTGAAACTCTACATACAGAACAGATTCTCCTGTCTCTCCGTTGTACTTCGGCACAGATTTCTGCAGCATCTGCTTAAACATTCCTGTAGTCTGTCCCACAATTGTTCTCCATCCGGCTACGATTTTCTGCAGATCCTCCGGAGCTGCCTTAGCAGGTGCAGCCTGATGGTTTTCAGGGATCGCTTCTGCTATATCTGATCTTTTTTCCCCACTGCTCTGAACGATCACCTGCTGTACCGGTCTCTCATCCATACGCTGTTCCAATACTCTCAGGCGATCAAGCACCGAATCAAGGTTTGTCTCCATTGCAGGACGACATAGCTTGATCAGGGCAATCTCCACCAGAACTCTTTTCTGGGCAGCATAACGGATCTGGTTTGACAGATCTGAAAAAATACGGATATAACGCATCAGTGTTTCCACATCCAGCATTGTACTCTCTTCTTTCAGAAGCTTCATATTTTCAGAAGAAACATCTATAGCCTCCTCTGGTTCCTCGGAAGTTTTTACAAGAAGCAGATTTCGCATATACCATGTAAAATCCCCTACAAACTGTCCTAATTCTCTGCCGCCTACAATCAGCTCCTCCAGAATATGGATAGAGCCGGTCACATCCCCCTGGATCACTCGCCGAAGGAGTTTGCTGAATACCTCTGTGTCCACGGCTCCCAGGACTTCCAGAACCTTATCATAGGTCAGAGTCTGTCCCAGATAAAAGGCAATACACTGATCCAACAGACTGAGAGCATCTCGCATAGAGCCATCTCCGGCCTTGGCAACATACCGGACTGCCTTCTCTTCTGCCTCTACTCCCTCAATATTCAGAAGTTCTTCCAATCTGGATGCAATGGTATCTATGGTAATCCTGTGAAAATCATATCGCTGACACCTGGACAGGATCGTAATAGGAATCTTGTGCGCCTCTGTTGTTGCCAGAATAAAGATCACATAAGAGGGCGGCTCCTCCAGTGTTTTCAGCAGAGCGTTGAACGCTCCTGTGGAAAGCATATGAACCTCATCAATGATGTAGACTTTATATTTTCCCTCTGTGGGACGGTAGGATACCTCCTCCCTGATCTCACGGATATTATCCACACCATTATTGGAGGCAGCATCGATCTCTATCACATTCATGGCAGTTCCCGCCTGGATTGCCTTGCACATAGCGCACTGGTTGCAGGGACTTCCATCCACAGGATGCTCACAGTTCACTGCCTTTGCCAGGATCTTAGCTACTGTGGTTTTACCTGTACCTCTGGTCCCGCAGAACAGATAGGCATGACCAATACGGTTATGTTTAATCTGGTTTGTCAGGGTAGTTACTATATGATCCTGACCCTTAACATCCGAAAAATTATCTGGTCTGAATTTCCTGTAAAGGGCAGTATAACTCATGAATTCACTCCTGTTCTATAACATTTCTGATAAACCATACAGTCAGAATCAGTCTCCAAAGCTGATACCGATCTGCTTGGCAGCAAGTACCAGCTGATCTTTCGGAGAAACCATTTTCAGCTTGCCTGCACATTCCTCCAACGGAATACGTTTGATCTTGCCGTTAACCACACCGATCATCACACCGTAAGCTCCATCCACAATAGCCTGGGCTGCTCCTGCACCGATTCTGGTGGAAAGAACACGGTCATAAGGGCAGGGCTCTCCGCCTCGCTGTGTATGTCCCGGAACAGTAACACGCACTTCGCTTCCAATCTCCTGGAAAATCTGATCTGCGATTTCATAGGATACAGATGGGTATTTCTTTGCTCTTGCTTCCAGTTTTTCTTTGTATTTCTTTTTCGGAAGTTCTGCATCTTCTTTGGAAATCGCACCCTCAGCAACTGCAAGAATAGTAAAACGCTTGCCTGCTTTCGCACGTTTCTGGATTGCTTCGGTAACCTTCTTGATATCATAAGGAATCTCAGGGATCAGAATGATATCTGCACCACCGGCCACACCTGCATGAAGAGTAAGGCTTCCAACCTTATGTCCCATGATCTCTACAATAAACACACGGCCATGAGAAGAAGCTGTGGTATGGATACAGTCAATGGCATTGGTCGCAATGTTAACTGCACTCTGGAAACCAAAGGTCATATCTGTGCCATAAATGTCATTATCGATGGTCTTCGGAAGATGAATAATATTCAGCCCCTCCTCACGAAGAAGATTGGCTGTCTTCTGCGTACCATTACCTCCCAGGATAACCAGGCAATCAAGGCAAAGCTTATAATACGTCTGCTTCATAGCCTCAACTTTATCCAGCCCCTTTTCATCCGGAACACGCATCATCTTAAACGGCTGTCTGGAAGTACCCAGAATAGTACCTCCCTGAGTCAGTATGCCGGAAAAATCTTTTGATGTAAGCATACGGTACTTTCCATAGATCAGTCCCTTATATCCATCATCAAATCCATAGACTTCCAGTTCATCCACACTATTGGACAATCCCTTAACAACGCCTCGCATAGTTGCATTTAAAGCCTGGCAGTCGCCACCGCTGGTAAGCATACCAATTCTTTTAATCATGATAGTATCCTCCATTTCTTGCATCCCTACTGGTCAAGTGGATAAAATCATCCTGTTTGCTACTTGCCCATAACCCAATAACTGCTTTGCAGCTGATTCGGTTAAATTCCTGTATGATCACAGAAACAGTAGACCGCATGTACTTTCAATATTATATAATATTTCCCTTTTTCACACAATAGCGTTCCAGAATTTTCTGTAACTTGCCCTGAATGTATTGACAAAATGTTCTCCAGACTATATAATAAATTCCGCGCAGCCGGGGAGATAGCGGTGCCCTGTACCTGCAATCCGCTACAGCAGGGGTGATGCCAATCTGAGGCTTGTATCTTGTGGAGCTGCCCTCTATAAGTGGCGTTGACGTTTGGGTCTTACGCAACAGGAATCTGTGAACCGTGTCAGGGCAGGAATGCAGCAGCACTAAGCAGAAGCTCTTGTGTGCCGTGAGGGTGCCTGGACTGAGTTAACTGTAGAGGTAACGTCTGTGAGACCATTCCGAGGTGCGGCGCGCAAAAAAAGAATATAATCATCTTTATATAAAAACAGCATCCGGAATTTTGCATTCAGAATTCCGGATGCTGTTTTTTCTACATCTCCACAGCTTTTACAGACTGTACATTTTTATATTTTTTCATAACATAAAAATAATAAGGTACTATAGGGATCAAAGCAGCCAGCCATGCTGCCGGATCCGCCAGGCATACCCCTGCATAAGAAGCATGACCTGCCACAACTACTACAATACCGGCTCTGGCTACCAGTTCAAACACACCACCCAGCATAGGTACCAGGCCGTATCCCATTCCCTGCAATGTATTTCTGTACAGGAAAATACTTCCAAGAAATGGATATGCCCAGAATACTGTTCTGAAGTAAGTAACCGAAGCCTGCACAACAGCCTCCTCTGACGGATCTACAAACAGATAAGTCAGATACCTGCCAAAGAAAAACAACAGGATCATTCCCATAACACTCCAGGCCAGAATCATAATCTGCGTGCATTTTACCCCTTGTTTTACCCTGTCTATCTTTCCGGCACCACGATTCTGTCCCACATAAGTGGCAACCGTCGCACCAAAAGAAGTAAATACAGTACAAAAAAGGTTCTGAATCTTACCTGCAGCAGAAAAACCAGCCATATACACCGGACCATATATATTGATGGCACCCTGCACAATAATCGTTCCAATTGCTGTAATGGAAAACTGCAGTCCCATAGGAACTCCCAGTTTCATAAGCTTTCCAAAGCTTGTCCATGCAATTTCAAAATCCGGCTTCTGCAAATGAAGAAGGGGAAAACGTTTAATAATATATATAAGGCAGCAAACAGCGGATATCCCCTGGGCAATCACTGTCGCATATCCACAGCCCTCTACTCCCATTCCCAGATATACTATAAACACAATATCCAGAATAATATTGATCACTGCGGAAATGATCAGGAAATACAGCGGAGATTTTGAATCCCCCAATGCCCGCAGAAAAGCAGCCAGTGTATTATAGGCTCCTGTAACAAGCAGGCCCGCATAAATAATCCTCATATATGCACTTACATCCCCAAATACTTCATCCGGGCTATTCATCAGGCGAAGGATGGGCTTATTGGCAATTCCAAAACCAACAGTCATTGTCAAAGAAAAAAGAACCATCAGATAAACAGACATTGCCACATAATGACGCATTCTGTCATATTTTTTCGCCCCGAACATCTGAGCCACAATAATGGCAAACCCGCTGCTCAGACCATTCAGCCAGCCGGTTACAAAAAACATCAAAGAGCCTGTACTTCCAATAGCAGCCAGTGCATTTACACCAATAAATTTACCGGCAACAATGGAGTCTGCAATATTGTAAAACTGTTGAAAAAGATTACCCAGACACATGGGAATCATAAATTTAATAATAAGGCTTACCGGATTTCCCGATGTCATATCATGAATACTGTTTTTCATTTTCTCTCCTGCTCCTTTCTTTTTCTGCTTTTTTCCGTTCCCTGAGTTTTTTGAAAAAATCAGACAACATAGTTGAACACTCTTCCTGCAAAACGCCCTGGGTAATCTTTACCTGATGGTTAAATCCATCAATCTGCAAAAGATTCATCACAGAACCAGCACAGCCCGCCTTGGCATTCATACAACCAATTACCACTTCGTCGATCCTGGATTGCACCAAGGCCCCTGAACACATTTGGCAGGGCTCCAGAGTTACATACATAGTACATCCTTCCAGCCGCCAGTCTCCCAGCTTTCTGCTGGCCTTGCGGATTGCATTCAATTCCGCATGAGACAAAGTATTCTTGTCCGTATTCCTCCTGTTATATCCTCTGGCTATGATTTTCCCCTCATAAACAATCACACAACCAATGGGAACTTCGTCCAATGCCTCTGCCTTTTTTGCCTGACGTATGGCTTCTTTCATAAATTTTTCCTGTTCCGTCACCTGCTCACCCCCTGTTTTGTCAATGATTTCGAGCGCAAAAAAAGCCTGAACACATAATGTCTTCAAGCTTTCTTCTATGCAGTCGAAGCGACGGGATTCGAACCCACGACCTCTGCGTCCCGAACGCAGCGCTCTACCAAACTGAGCCACGCTTCGCTAATGCAAAAACTATTATATTAGCATTTTATTCTTTTGTCAACAAGTTTTTTCAAGTTTTTTATTTTTTTGTTTTTTTCGAATATTTTCTCATGAATTACATATACATTACTGAATCAATGAGCATGGAGGTTTTTTCATGTCCGGATATCGGCGTTTTGTTGCATATGTATATGAATATCTGAAAGGAAAAAAAGAAAACAACTGCGGATTTATCAAAGTCGAAGAGCGGGAACAGCAATGTAGAATAGAGCTGCATCTGCATTGCCCGGGACTCCCGGCAGACCTGCCGTGTAAAATTTACGGTTTTGTCCGCAAGGATGGCCTGATGAATGGCATCCTTCTGGAAATCCTGAATACCAGGCCAGATGCTATTGAGGGTTTCATTGAAACAGATTCTGCCAGCATGAACGCTTCCGGAATATCTCTGGATCAGTTAAACGGAATGCTTTTCCTCACAGAATCCGGAAGCTTTCTAGGCACCCAATGGGATGACCTGCCTATCCGTCCAGAAGATTTCCGAGAAATAAAAACTGATCATCAGTCCGAACCGAACGTTGCGACAGCCGAACAGTCTGAAGAACAGTCTGAAGAACAGTCCGAAGAACTACCTGAGTCCCCGGTAGTTCTGACCCAGCAAAGCACAGAACAGACGGTTTCCTCCCAATGGGCTGTTCCTCAGGAATCCACTGTATCCTTTCCCTATTCACTTCAGGATTCTTTCGTACCCTTTACAGACGGCTGGCTTACCAATGCCTGGAAAATCCAGTTAAACGACCTGCGGCATTTTCCATCGCAGCATAACTCCCTCCGGAATAACCGTTTCATACAATACGGATTTTATAATTTCGGGCATCTGCTGCTGGGCATTACCTGCCAGGAACAATATATCCTAGGTGTCCCCGGATGCTACAATCAACAGGAAAGCTTTATGGCAGGCATATTTGGCTTCTCTTATTTCCGGGAAAGCAGTCAGATCCAGCTTCCTCATTCCAAAGGCGGATATTGGTATCGCTCAGTCTATCCCCCGGATTTCCACTAAGGATATCGTCTCTTTTAAAATCTTCTGAAAGGCCTGCAATTCCGCCAGGGTATAACTTTCAAATCCAGGCTTAAGGACTCCGTCAGAGTCCTTATATGCCTGGAGATAATATTCCTTTGCGCCCCTGAGCCACTGTCCGATTTCCCGGAAGTCCTCCTCAGTATGAAGCTCTTTTACCACAGTGGTCCGAAACTCATAATCTAATTGTCCATGAAGCAAAAAATCCACTGTTTCTCTGACTTTGTCCATTGCCGGAGCTGAAACCCCGGCTAATCTGGAATAATGATCCGGCCCGGCTTTAATATCAACAGCAACCTTATCAATGAGCTTTGATTCTGCCAGATGCTTTACCACCTCCGGTCTGGTACCATTGGTGTCCAGTTTGATCAGATATCCCAGATCTTTGATTTGTCTCAGAAATTCTTCCAGGTCTGCAGCCAATGTGGGCTCTCCTCCCGAAATACATACTCCGTCCAGAATCCCTTTCCGTTTTTTCAGAAAAGCCAGGATATCCTCTCTGGCATAATCCGGCTGTTCCTCCGGATGCAACACCAGTACACTGTTCTGGCAAAAGGGACATCGAAAATTACATCCTCCCAAAAATATGGTACTGGCTACCTTTCCCGGATAATCCAGCAAAGTTGTTTTATTAAATCCGCAGATTCTCATGATATCCGTCTCCTTAGTTCAGCTGGTAAACCTCTGCAGACTGAAGTCCAAAGCTTAAAGCATCTGAATGATTATCAAAGAAGATATCTACATGTCCGTAGGGAGTTCCCAGATCCTCTACTGTATACACATTTCCATTGATCAGAAGCTGAGTGCCAAAAGGAACTCCTGCCATAGCAACAGTACGTCCCGCTGCGGGAACAGTTCCGCTGGCTGTCAGATTACCTGCTGTACCGCAGCACTGCGCACAATTACAATAGGCTGTCAGAGTGAAATTCCCAAGATACTTACCCTGTCCGGAATTCGTACTTTCTGAAGAAGACTGATCCTCTGAAGCATCTGAGCTGTCCTCTGTGCTTTCTGAAGACTCCTCTGCATCTGAAGTATCCTCTCCGGATTCCTGGCTTTCATCGTTCTCCTCTGTATAGTTTTCCTCTGTGGTATCTTCCTCATAACCCACTGTATCTTCTGCAGCATCTTCTTCAGTGGTATCCTCCTCACCGGAAGCTTCCTCCGCAGCTGCCGCTTCTGCCTCAGCTCTTTCCTGGGCTGCTTTTTCCGCCTCTGCCTGCTGGATCAGCTGTGCAATACTATTGTCTGCACTGTTGATCTGAGCTGTCAGTGCTGCTGCCTCCTCCTGACTGGCACTGATCTGTGCGATATAAGAAGAAATATTATCACTGGTGCTTGCAGCCAGCTCCTGCACTTCCTGCTGTTTAGCGGAACGCTCCGCAAGAAGACTGTCAATGGCTGTTTTCTCTTCCTGGGCTGCCGTTTTCTGCTCCTTAATAGTCTCCTGAAGATTCTCATATTTCTCAAGCATATTTCTGTCATACTGGGAAATCTTTGAAACACTCTCTGCAGTATTGAGAAATTCTGCCAGATCTTTGGAAGAAAGCAATGTCTGCAGTGCTGTAGTTCCTCCATTTTCATACATATACTGAATACGCAGCTTCATATCTTCATACTGCTTATCAGAAGCTTTCTGGGCTTTCTTTAATTTCTTCTGAATATCTTTTAACTGGTTTTCTTTTTCACCTGCCTGAACGCTCAGATCAGAGATCACATTGGTAAGCTCCTCATACTGCACATTCAAATCTGAAAGATAATCCTCCAGCTCCTGTTTCTTGCCTTCCATTGCACTGATATCAGCCTGAGCCTGGGCAAGTCCTGCCTCTGCCTGCTGTTTCTGTGCCTGCATATCTGCAATTTCACCTTCTGTGGCATATGTAACTGTTATATTAGAAAGAACAAACAGCCCTGCCAACAGCAATGAAATAATCTTTTTTTTCATAAACAAATCACCTTTCAAGTTTTTCTGAAGGTAAGTATAACATAAACCGTAAAAAAATCAACACTTTTTCTTAATTTTTGTAACAAATATGTAATATTTTCCGTATAAAAAGACTGCTGTGATTGATATTTCATCTCCTCACAACAGTCTTTCCAAAGCAATTATTCTTTTATTTATTCCTCTGCAGCAACAGCTTCCTCTTCCGGCTCAGCCAGTATAGCTTCCTGATATTTGCTCAGAATGATAGTCTGAATCCGGTCACGGGTTCCGGAATTAATCGGATGGGCAATATCCCTGTATTCTCCATCTGCTGCCTTTCGGCTTGGCATAGCAATAAACAGACCTTTTTCGCCCTCAATCACCTTAATATCATGTACCACAAACTCATCATCTATGGTAATAGACACAACGGCCTTCATCTTTCCTTCTTTTGCCACCTTCCTCACACGCACATCAGTGATATTCATAATGTTTACTTGCTCCTTTCAATCTGCCAGACATTTCTGACGGTTTTTCTTTCATTAGTCAATCGGATAAAATCATCCGCTTCGCTACTTGATTCGGTTAAATCTGATTTACAATACATAACGATCGTTTTTCTCTACAACGATTTTTACTTCTCCCTCACCACAGTAATAGGAGTTGGCACGGATCGTGTCTCTGCTTTCCACAATACAGTTTTCAATATGTGTATTGTCTCCCAGATATACATTATTCAGAATAACAGAATTCTTGATCACACAATTATTTCCCACAAAGACATCTTTAAAAAGAACAGAATTCTCAACTGTACCATTGATAATACATCCACTGGCCACCAGACTGTTCTTCACCTGGGCACCCGGATTATATTTTGCCGGAGGCAGGTCATCAATCTTTGTCTTCACAGTTGGCTCCTGTTTAAAGAAATAATTACGGATTTCCGGCTTCAGAAAGTCCATATTTGTTTTATAATAAGCTTCTGCTGTAGAAATATTACTCCAATAAGAATCAATCTTATATCCATAGATTCTCTTCAGATTTTTGTAACGGATAAGAATATCCTTTACAAAATCATGGCGTCCCTCCAAAGCAGCTCTCTCGATCAGCTCAATCAGCTGTCTGCGGCGGATCACATAGATTCCTGTTGAAATTGTATTATAAGAAGACACCATGGGCTTCTCTTCAAATTCCTCGATCCTGCAGTCCTCATTCATACGGAGTACACCAAACCGCTCAATCTCCGCCGGATCCTCACAAGTAGTGCATACCACTGTAACATCTGCCCTCTTTGCAATATGATATTCCAGCACTTTATTGTAATCCATCTTATAGACACAATCACCGGACGCAATTACCACATAGGGCTCATGGCTGCTTTTCAGGAATTGGAGATTCTGATAGATTGCATCTGCAGTGCCCTGATACCAGAGGCTGTTTTCCTTGGTAATCGTAGGTGTGAATACAAAAAGTCCTCCCTGTTTTCTGCCAAAATCCCACCATTTGGAAGAACTCAGATGCTCATTCAGAGATCGGGCATTGTACTGTGTCAACACTGCCACTTTCTGAATATGAGAGCTCGCCATATTGCTCAACGCAAAATCAATACTTCGATAGCTTCCGGCAATGGGCATAGCTGCAATTGCCCTCTTATTTGATAATTCTCTCATGCGGTTATTATTGCCACCCGCTAAAATAATACCTATTGCTCTCATTTCCCGTCACCATCCTTTGCTGTGATCACCTGTCCGCCTGCCAGTTCTCCATTCGGATAATCCTCCGGGGTAGTCACGCCTGATATAGCAGTATTTTTACCAATTTTCACATTGTCCGGAACCACACTGCGTTCACCTACAGTGGCAATTCCAAAAGCATAAACTGCCGGCTTTGCCACATTGGGGGCTTCCTCTCCACAGCCCAGGACAACATGATTACCTATAATAACATCTTCTGCAATAATCGCTTTGTCCATCTGTACGTTCTCTCCCACCACGGAATTGCGCATAATAATGGAGTCACGGATCACACTACCCTTTCCAATAACAACATTAGGGCCAATCACAGAATTATGTACTTCACCATAGATCTCAGAACCTTCACCTATAAGACACCTGTCTGTAACAGCCTCTGCTGAAATGTACTGAGGCGGAATAATATCCCCTTTTGTATAAATCTTCCAGAACTCTTCATAAAGATTAAATTCCGGAATAATATCGATCAGTTCCATATTGGCTTCCCAATATGAGCCAAGAGTCCCTACATCCTTCCAATATCCGTTATATTCATAAGCAAAAAGTCTCTCACCTTTTTCCTTACAATAGGGAAGAATATGCTTTCCAAAATCACAGCCATTCTGGTCCTTCAGAGAGACCAGTGCCTCCTTCAGTGCAGGCCAGCTGAAAATATAAATACCCATGGACGCAAGATTACTGCTTGGATTCTCCGGCTTCTCCTCAAACTCGGTGATCCTTCCCATATCATCAGTCACCATAATACCGAAACGGCTTGCTTCCTCCATAGGTACAGGCATACAGGCGATTGTCACATCTGCTTTATTTGCCTTGTGAAAATCAAGCATCACCTCATAATCCATCTTATAAATATGGTCACCGGACAAGATCAGGACATAGTCCGGATTATACTGTTCCATGTAATCCATATTCTGAAAGATCGCATTGGCCGTTCCTGTGTACCACTCACTGCTTGTACTTTTTTCATATGGGGGAAGTACAGTTACACCACCCTCGTTTCTGTCAAGATCCCACGGAATACCAATACCTATATGTGTATTAAGCCTCAACGGCTGATACTGTGTTAATACGCCTACTGTATCGATACCCGAGTTAATGCAGTTACTTAAAGGAAAGTCTATGATACGATACTTTCCGCCAAAAGCAACTGCAGGTTTTGCTACTTTCTCTGTCAGTACGCCCAGCCTGCTGCCCTGGCCGCCAGCTAAAAGCATGGCTATCATTTCTTTCTTTATCATGCAATCACCTCTTGTATGTTATGATTTTCTCATTATACCACACTTCCTATAGTTAGTGAACATTTTTTACAATTTTTCTTTCTGTTTTTTACTATTTTTAGAGCTATTGTATACGCCTTTTTTTGACACGCTTCGGTTTTTCTTATATTTATTATGCATTTTTTCTATATATTTATCTGTTTTTTTGTATTTTTTTGCTATATCCTTACCATCACAAAAAAGATATAACTGAAAGACTTTTCATTTTTCCTTTCCGGGAGTATAATAAGCCCAAACCAAAATAAGGAGAACCATATTATGTATCAGATAGATTTTCATAAACCGCTGCATATCCATTTCATTGGCATCGGCGGAATCAGTATGAGCGGTCTGGCTGAGATTCTTCTCGAAGAGAATTTCATTATCTCAGGTTCCGATTCCAAGTCCAGCCCTCTGACCCAGGCACTGGAGAAAAAAGGTGCTACTATTTACTACGGTCAACGCGCTTCCAATATCAGTGATCAGGTAGAACTGGTAGTTTACACTGCTGCCGTTCATCCGGATAATCCGGAATATGCCTGCGCAGTACAAAAGGGACTACCAATGCTTACCCGTGCAGAACTTCTGGGACAGATCATGCGCAATTACGAAACTCCCATTGCCATTTCCGGAACTCACGGTAAAACAACCACCACTTCCATGGTATCCCACATTCTCCTGGAGGGAAACTGCGATCCTACCATCAGTGTGGGTGGCATTCTCCCTGCCATCGGAGGCAATATCCGTGTAGGCGAATCTGAAACCTTTGTCACAGAAGCCTGCGAATATACCAACAGCTTCCTGAGCTTTTTTCCAAAAATCAGTATTATCCTGAACATAGATGCCGATCATCTGGACTTTTTTAAGGATATTGATGATATCCGTCATTCCTTCCGCCGTTTTGCCCAGCTTCTTCCTGCTGACGGAACTCTGATCATTAATGCAGACACGCCCAGATACGAAGAGATCATCCGCGACCTTCCCTGCAATGTGATCACCTATGGTCTGGAACAGGATGCAGATTATCAGGCAGGGGATATTACCTATGATAAATATGGTCACGCTTCTTTCTCTGTTCTTCGTCATGGTGTAAAAATAGGAAGTTATTATTTGAAGGTACCGGGTATCCATAATGTATCTAATGCATTGGCAGCAATTGCCCTGGGACATCTTCTGGGACTTTCCGAAGATGTGATTATCAAGGGTCTTGGAAGCTTTACCGGTACTGACCGCCGTTTCCAGTATAAAGGCCAGGTGGCAGGTGTTACTATTATTGATGATTATGCACATCACCCTACAGAAATCGAAGCTACCTTAAACGCAGCCCACAACTATCCTCACAATAAAGTATGGTGCGTATTCCAGCCTCATACATATACCCGTACCAAAGCACTTCTGCCGGAATTTGCCAAGGCACTTACTCTGGCTGACCATGTAGTTGTAGCCGATATTTATGCAGCAAGAGAAACCGATGATCTGGGTATTTCTTCCGCAGATCTTCAGAAGAGAATCCAGGAACTTGGCACTCCCTGTGAATACTTCCCGACTTTTGATGAGATCGAGAATTTTCTTCTCTCCAACTGCCAGGAAGGCGATCTGCTTATCACTATGGGAGCCGGTGACGTGGTAACTATCGGCGAACAGCTTTTAGGTAAATAAAAAATCAGGAGACCGTCAGGATTTCATATCCGGCGGTCTCTTTTTTACTCCAAATTCAGAATCACTTTTTCAATTGGCGGTGTATTTATCCCAAAGTTATAAACAAATTGTTCCACATTCTCTGCCTGTGTTTTTTTCCTCTTTTTTGCACTTATCCACATTATCCACATGGTTATACACATTTTATGTCTCCCATTATTGTGGATTTATATGTGTATAAATCATTTAACATAATTCGACAGTTTTCTTAACATAAATTCTATGTTCTTCGCCCAAAATCGTTGTTTTTCAAGTTTCCAATAATCATTTACATTTTTGCTTTTCCACATTATCCACATTATCCACATTACTACTCTCTTCATTCTCAGCAGCGCCACTTAACCAATCTTTCCTCTGGCACAAAAATAAAGGTTGTGCTATAATTCAGATGATATTAGGGTCAAAAATCAATATGACCATAAAACAGGAAAGCGAGCAGATTCATGACATCCATCACATTACAGACTGCTTCCCCCCGGGAAGTCACAGTCCTAACCAATGATTTTATAGACAACTATATGCCCAGAGCCAACGGGGAATTTGTAAAAGTATACATCCATCTTCTCCGTCTGCTGTCTGACGGAACCACTCCGTTCAGCCTGGAACAGATGGCAGATCATTTTTTCTGTACAGAGAGAGATATCCTCCGCGCCCTGAAATACTGGGAAAAAGAAAAACTCCTGATTTTAAATTGTCAGGACAGCGGCGAAATTTCCTGTATTACCCTGACCGAACCAAAAAAGCAGAATAAAAATTCCATCCTGCCTGCACCTGAACCCACCCCTGATTCTGCACCGGCTTCTGTTTCCTCTCTGACCCCTGACCGTGTGAAAGAATTGAAACAGAACGATGAGATTGTTCAGTTACTCTATATTACAGAACAATACCTGGGCAAAACTCTGACTCCCACTGAAGTTAAAAAGATCATGTTCTTCTATGATGAGCTTCATTTTTCCCCGGATCTCATAGAATATCTGATTGAATACAGTGTCAGCAGAGGACATAAGAGTATTCGATACATAGAAACTGTGGCGCTTGCATGGGCCAAAGAAGGAATCTCCACTGTTACCATGGCTAAAGAAACAAATTCCCAGTATAACCGGGAATATTACATCATCCTGAAAGCTATGGGGATCAGCGGCCGAAATCCTGTAGAAAATGAAATTTCTCTCATGGACACCTGGCTGAAGGATTATGGCTTCACACTTGACATTGTCCAGGAAGCCTGCAGCCGTACGGTTCTGGCAACCGGTCAGCCCAGTTTCCCCTATGCAGACAAGATCCTCTCTGGCTGGAAGGATAAAAGTGTCAAAAATCTTTCCGATATCCGCCAGCTGGATGCCCAGCGTCAGCAGCGTAAACTGGAAAAAGCAGAAAAAGCATCTAACAAAAGAGACTCATCTGCTAAACCTGCCAGTCAGAACCGATTCAATAATTTTCATCAGCGAAAATACGACTTCAACGAATATGAAAAGAAATTACTGAACCAGTAAAGAACCATATCACCTAAAGATATACAGAAAAGGAGGCAGTTCATGCCTTTACAGAACTATCAGTACGATAAGATTATGAGGGAATACAGCAAGGCCCAATCCAGGAACCGTCGTCTTCTGGAAGAACATAAACAGGAAATCTATGCCAAAATCCCCCGAATCAGAGAAATCGATGAAGAAGTGGCTACTTTAAGTACACAAAAGGCCAGAGCCTTGCTAAGCGGACAGGCCTCCGGTACCGAGGACCTGAAAGCAGCAATCTCTCTCCTGTCTCAGGAGCGGACTGCCTTACTTGTATGCAATTCTTATCCTGAAGATTATCTGGAGCTTCCCTACACCTGCCCCCTGTGTCAGGATACGGGTTATGTAGGAGATAAAAAATGTATCTGCTTCAAGAAGGCTGAGATAGAATTACTCTACACACAGTCCAATTTAAAAGAAATTCTCAAAAAAGAAAACTTTGAGCACTTTTCTTTTGACTACTATTCTGATACAATGAGAAACGAAGCTACGGGACTGACTGAAAGAGAAACCGCCAAAAAGGCTTTCGATACCGCCAGAAATTTCGTAAGGACATTTGACACTTGTTTCGAAAATCTTTTTCTCTACGGAGATACCGGCGTGGGCAAAACCTTTCTCTCCCACTGCATCGCACAGGAATTACTGGATACAGCCCACTGTGTCATGTACTTCTCTGCCTTTGATCTTTTTGATCTCCTTGCAGATTCCAAATTCTCCAGGGAAAAAAACGAGGGTGCAGAATTTATACTTGACAGTGATCTGCTGATCATCGATGATCTGGGAACCGAACTGACTAACAGTTTCGTATCTTCTCAGTTGTTTTTGTGCATAAACGAACGAATCATGCGCAGAAAATCAACAATTATTTCTACAAATCTAAAACTTGAAAATTTCTCGGACACCTATTCCGAGAGAACCTTTTCCCGGATAGCCAGCAATTATCGTATGGTAAAGCTGGAAGCCAAAGATATTCGGATACAGAAAATATTCTTAGGAGGAAAATAAAATCATGTCACAGACAAATACAAAGGATTTAACTACACTTCCGGTGGGCAGACTGGGTCTGATCCCACTGATCAGCTGTAAAGATCTGGGAGAAAAAGTCAATGACTGGCTGATTCAGTGGCGTAAGGAACGTTCCCACGATGAACTGGGCTCCTTTGCTTTCGAGGGTTATCAGAGAGATTCTTATCTCCTCCCTGTTCAGACAGCACGTTTCGGTTCCGGAGAGGCCAAATGTACTATCCTGGAATCCGTCCGCGGCGATGATATCTATATCATGGTAGACGTATGCAATTACAGCATCACTTACAATATCGGACCATTTACCAATCTTATGTCTCCGGATGACCATTTCCAGGACTTAAAACGTGTGATCGGCGCAGTCAGCGGAAAGGCCCGCCGAATAAATGTAATCATGCCATACCTGTATGAAAGCCGCCAGAACATCCGCAACGGCCGAGAATCCCTGGACTGTGCAACTGCACTTCAGGAGCTGGTAAGCATGGGTGTAGAAAACATCATCACATTTGATGCCCACGATGCCCGTGTCCAGAACGCAACCCCTATGCACGGATTTGAAACCATCCAGCCTTCCTACCAGTTTATCAAAGCTCTCTTAAACCATGAAGATGGCCTTCACATTGACAATGACCACTTCATGATCATCAGCCCTGACGAAGGAAGCATGAACCGTGCTATCTATCTGGCCAATATCCTGGGGGTAGATATGGGAATGTACTACAAACGTCTTGATTATTCCAAACGAGTGAATGGCCGCCATCCAATCGCAGCCTACGAATTCCTTGGACCAAACCTTAAAGGCAAAGACATGATTCTCATCGATGATATGATTTCCTCCGGAGATACAGTACTTAAAATTTCCTCTCTCCTCAAAGAAAGAGGTGCAGGTCGAATCTATATCTGTTCCACCTTCGGTCTCTTCACCGATGGCCTGGAAAAATTCGACAAAGCCCACAAAGATGGCGTCTTCGACAAGCTGCTCACCACTAACCTGATTTACCAGTCCCCTGAGCTTCTTGCCAAAGACTACTATATCACCTGCGACATGAGCAAATACATTGCCCTGATCATCGACACCCTCAACCACGACCAGTCCATCAGCCAGCTCCTTAACCCTGTGGACCGAATCAACCGCTGCGTAACCAACTACATGTCTCGCTATACTAAATGAGTTAGTATAGCGTGTTCCCTTCCAGCAGAAGCGAAGCAATCTGCGTCCCCAATAAAGCCTCTGCCAAAACACAGCCAAAAAAATCCGTAAAACTCGCCCATATGGGCGGATTTTGCGGATTTTTTTATGCAGCTAGCCGATTTTCCAAACCTTAAAGTTATTAGCTCTCAAAACCATGAGCCCCAGAGGAACCGCCGCTTTTAGCGTCCCTCCGAATACTTTTTAATAACTCCCATAGCCAGATTCAATGCCTTAATATCTATTTCTTCCCTCGCAGTCAGACAAATTCTGTCCTCATACTCTCTATATTCCTCCTGCAGATTTCCAAGGGAAACTTCCCTTTCACAATACTCCCGCTGCAGTTCTTCCCTGTTCTTTTTCAGCTCCTGCTGTCTGGACAGCCATTTTGCCTTCATGCGTCCTCTCTTCTGCAGTTCTCTGGCCCCTTTCATCCTTCCGGTTCCAAAGACACATACGCCTAAAGCCGCAATCACAAGAATGCCCAATTCAAGAACAGCACTGTCCGTAAACACAGTAGCTGCCACAAGCAGAATAATTCCCAGAACAGCAGACAGGATCATCCCTGCAGTATAAAAATCTCTCTTTTTCCTGGCCCTTTCCGTCTTTCTGTCCAGAATAGCCACTCCTGTCTCATCTCCAGGCCGCATATGAAGAGAATTCTCTTTTTCCTCAATCTGATCCAGATTACCCTTCAGAGTATTCATCTCTCTCTGGACATGCTCCACATTTGTCAAAAGCTTTTGCAGCTCCCCTTCCTCATCCCTGCACCTTCTCTCCTGCTGAACCAAAAATCCCTTTCTGGACATTTTCAACATCTGCATGGAACGCTCCAGATCCAGCGAATATCCGGCTTCCTTTTCAGGCTCTCCCTTCATCCCGGAAAACCTGCCAGTCTCCATCAATGCCTGAATTCCATAATATAAGGCTTTCTCCTCTGTTTCTGTTCTGTTATTTTCAGGAAAATATCTGATATAATCTCCGATCAGAGTCCCGCTATATTGCTTTTCCATCATCTCCAGGTCATAAGATGGTCTGGACTCATCTACAACTTCTGAAATAATTCCAAAGGTTTTCAGCTTTTCCGGCAGAAGCCAAAAACCGGGAGTCCGGTTTCCTCTGATAAAAATTTTATAAATATTCATTCTGCCCTTTTGAGACAAATCTGCCTTCAGCATATTTTCCGCAGATGCCTGTGTAGAGTCCTCACGCAGCATCAGCGTGATCTGCTCATAAGAGCGGCAGGCAAAGGGAACAAACCTGGTTTTCAGGCTTCCATTCTCCAGTTCTCCCTCCATATAGCCATGGGGTCCCATATCTTCCCTGTCCACAGGTTCCAGTGCCCCTGCATAAGCAGCTTTGTCCGGAATCAAGATCTGAGGCTCATGGAGATGCCCCAATGCAATATAATCAAAGCCTGCACCGGATACTGCCCCCATATTTACAGGAATATGCTTTGCATCTCCCCCATGAGCCAGCAGAATATGGATTCCTTCCTCTGCCCGTGGACTGGCAGAATCATAAAGGGGTTCCTCTATTTCCTGGTGTTCATAGCTGAGCCCATAAATATAGACATCCAATTTCTCATCCTTCACACAGGTTAGCTCTTCTTTTTCAAAAAAAAACACGTTGGACGACCACTGAAATCCTCTGTAAAAACAGTTTTCTTTCAGATAATCATGGTTTCCCGCCATCAGATAAACCCGGGTATCCGGTATAGAAGAAAACAAATTATTTACTTCTTTTAACTCACGCAGCAGCGGCTGACGATGGAACAAATCTCCTGCTATAAATAACAAATCCACCGGATTCTCGCGGATGCCCGCAATAACCCGGCGGAAAGTTTCCCAGATTTCTTCCTCTCGCCTGCTGCTCCAGGAACAGCCTCTGTCAGGGACTGCACCTAAATGTACATCTGCAAGATGGATAAATCTCATGCCAATCTCTCTTTCTAAATCAAACGAATAAAACAATCAGCCTATACTTACAGGTCGCAATTCTTAACAGTTCTTGGGAATGGGATTACGTCACGAATATTTCCCATGCCGGTAAGGTACATTACGCAGCGCTCAAATCCCAGTCCAAAACCTGCATGACGGGTAGTACCATATTTACGGAGATCCAGATAGAAATCATAATCTTCCTTTTTCAGACCCAGTTCATCCATACGCTTTTCAAGCTTCTCCAGATCATCCTCTCTCTGGCTTCCTCCGATGATCTCTCCAATTCCCGGTACCAGACAGTCCATAGCTGCAACTGTTTTATTATCCTCATTCATTTTCATATAGAAGGCCTTGATTTCCTTCGGATAGTCTGTGACAAATACTGGTTTTTTGAAAATTTCCTCTGTAAGATATCTCTCATGCTCAGTCTGCAGGTCACAACCCCAGAATACCTTATAATCAAATTTATCGTTATTCTTCTCCAAAATCTCTACTGCCTCTGTGTAGGTAACATGACCAAACTCAGAATTTACCACATGATTTAATCTGTCCAGAAGTCCCTTATCTACGAAGGAATTAAAGAAATTCATTTCCTCCGGGGCATTCTCCAGAACATAACGGATCACATATTTCAACATAGCCTCTGCCAGATCCATATTGTCATTCAGATCAGCAAAAGCACATTCCGGCTCTATCATCCAGAACTCTGCTGCATGGCGGGTAGTATTGGAATTCTCAGCACGGAAAGTAGGACCAAAGGTATAAACATTGCGGAATGCCTGAGCAAAAGTTTCGCAGTTTAACTGTCCGCTTACTGTCAGATTGGTCTCTTTTCCAAAGAAATCCTGAGTATAATCAATTGCTCCTTTATCATCCTTTGGCACATTATTCATATCCAGTGTAGTAACCTGGAACATTTCTCCCGCTCCCTCGCAGTCACTTCCTGTAATCAGAGGAGTATGCACATATACAAAGCCCTGTTCCTGGAAGAATTTATGAATTGCATAGGCACAGAGAGAACGAACGCGAAATACTGCCTGGAAAGTATTGGTACGTGAACGAAGATGTGTAATCGTTCTCAGATATTCCAGACTATGACGTTTCTTCTGCAGCGGATAATCAGGTGCTGAGGTTCCCTCTACAACAACCTCTGACGCCTGGATCTCAAAGGGCTGCTTAGCCTGTGGTGTAGCTACAAGAGTACCCTTTACAATGATGGCAGCACCTACATTCAGTTTACAGATTTCTGAAAAATTCTCCATAGTATCATGATAAACAACCTGAAGGGTCTCAAAAAAAGTACCGTCATGAAGCACAATAAATCCAAATGTCTTGGAATCACGTACGCTTCTGACCCAGCCGCCTACGGTAACCTCTTTATCCAGATACTGTTCTCTGTTTTTATAAATTTCTTTTACTGTTGTTAATTTCATCTCAATATTTCCTCTTTCTCCCATTATCAAACGAATATTGCTAAAAAGACGAAACGCTGTTAATTCCCACAGCCGTCTCGCCTTTTAGTATAGACTATTCCCTGATTTCACGCAAGGAGTAATCTGATATTTTCCATAATCATTTATCGTCTTTTCAGAGAATCCAGACATCTGGCATAAATTCTCTTATAAGTAGCCGCTGTATAATGAAGTCCGTCATCTATCGTCCCAGCACCATAATGATCACTTGAAAAACTATATCCTGTACTCTTCAGATAGCTGTACATATCAATATAGGTATAGGCTGAAGACAGATTTTCTCTAAGATAATCATTCATCCTTCTGAGTTCAGCTTCACTTCTGTCCGCCCTGTCTGCATTAGAAAGCATTTTTCTGTTTATAGGGTTAACTGACATAAAATACAGCTCACATCCCTTACTCGTAAGGATTGGCTCAATGAGATTATAATATGACGCATATTTCTTGTATTTTTTCAGATCATTTACACCGAAATTAAAGATCACAGCTGTTTTTTTCTGTAAAATACTATTGGTATCATGCTCTACCAAACGATACAGTTCCTGATAACCGGTGCTGATCAGCCACTCGTATCCTTCACCTCTCTTGCACACAAATTTCACATTCTCAGTCACATTCGCCGGCATGTTCTTCAGCACATTACTCATAAATTCCGTCCGGGAATCTCCCACAAATACTACCTGCTTGTACTGATAGGGATTTACCTGAGGCAGTTCCTCCGCCGGCAGGTTTTTCTCTGAAGAATTCCTGAATACCACAGCATACAGATTCATATTATCATCCACTACAATCTCCTGCTCTGCCTCATATTCAGGACTTGTGTTCTGTCCCTGCCTGGGTGACCATCCCATAAATGTATACCCGGCTGCATCCTTCACACCAGGCAGAGTATAAGTATCTCCCTTTCCAAGAGTTACCGTGGAGGATACCACTCCGCTGTTTGTATAAAAGGCAATCTTCACTGCCTTTTTCTGAACAGCATACAATTTAAGATTCTTCTTCACCGTATAAGTGGTTCTGCTGGTAGCTTTATCTGCATTCTTCTTTGTGGACCAGCCTTTATTCACATATCCGGTTCTGGCCGGCACCAATGGGAAAGTGATGGTGGTTCCCTCTTCAACCTTCATATTCAGCTTCTGGTAAGAGGCATTTGTTTTCCCATTTCCCAGGAAGAACTGTACGGTATAATATTTACTCTTTCTGCGTACTGCATAATAAGTAGTATTTTTTGTAACCTTTACCTGACTGCCTGCTGCATATACCGGATTTTTCCCTCCCTTTGTGGTAGTCCAGCCCAGATTGATATATCCCTTTGCCTTGGGAACCTCCGGAAGAGTGATTTTCTGGTTTTTTTCTGCATACAGATCCAGGGAAGTATAGGTTTTGCTGGTACTGGTCCCACTGTTATTATTAAAGGTTACTTTATATGGCATCTTTTTATAAACTGCATAAAAGTTAAGATTCTTCTTTACAGTAATCACTTTACCTTGCGCATAAGCCACTTTAGATGCATTTTTGCTCAGAGCCCAGCCCAGAGCCTGATATCCCTTTCTGGCCGGCACCTTGGGAAGCTGTATCGTCAGCCCTTTTCCAATGGTCTGATTCAACCTTGCAAATGTGTTATTACTTGCTCCGCTTTGTGAACGGAAAGTCACCTGCAAAGCCGTGCGGCGGATAATATACAGGAACTGATCCTTATTTACTGTATATTGAGAATTCAGTTCATATTTTACCTCTGTGCCTCCCTGTTCATCTGTCCAGCCATAATTCACATACTTTGTGCCTCCTGGATCCGGCAACATCACGGAATTGGTCTCATAGGCTGTCAATGTCAGTTTGGAAAAGGACGCTGTTCCGGAATTGTTATAAAGAACCACTTTACACTTCCTGGGCATATAAAAAGTCAGCACACCATCTTTGAGAAACTTTGGCCAGCTTTCTGTCTTTTTTAAAGTCAGCTTTTCACCGCCATTAAAGGTGATGCCATCAGCAAGCATCTCATTTTGCTCCAGCTTCCACTTATCAGGTGCTGCAGAATCCGGCACATGGGGAAGCAGTACAGAGTCATCCCACTTTACCACTGTCCTGAGATTTTCGCACTCAATGCCATCACCATCCATAAAACGAATCTGCACTTCTTTCGCAGGATCAAAGGGTACCGGAGTAGGTGTTGGTGTCACTGTTGGTGTCGGCATCACTGTTGGTGTCGGCATCACTGTTGGAGTTGGCGTCACTATTGGCGTTATGCTCGGAGACACCTCAGGGGTTACTGTCGGAGATACTTCCGGAGTTACAGAAGGCGACACCTCAAGGGCCGGTGAAGGTGATACCTCAGGAATCACTGTTGAAACAGGTATAGGTGTGGCCTGCACTGCAGTCTCACCCCTATCACTGTTTTCCCCCACATATCCTGTGTAAGCATCATCCTCGCCAGAGCTAAACAGCCCTGCATCTGCGCAGGGAGCCTCAAACTCCACTGCCTGTACCGGAATTCCTGCTGTTATCACTGCCGCTGCCAGAAAAAGGCAGGCCAGCCGTTTTCCTCCTTTGTGTTTTCGTCTGTCCATACTTTTATTACCTCCATTTTACAAAACCCTCAGGCACGCCGCAGGACATCCTGCAACAATGATTAGAGTCTGTCAATAAATTTCATAAACGCTGTTCTGCCCTCTGGCGTGCATTTATAAACTCCTGCATCCTCAAGAACATGAACAAAAACATTTCCCACTTCTTTGCGAAGCACATCCTGGATATTTTCTTTATCCAGATATTCATATTTTGGCAGAAATTCTGCCACCCAGTCTGCATGCTTTTCTATCTTTTCATTAGAAGAAACATCCTTTCCTTCCAGAATATATTCTCCCAGAAGCTCCAGTTCCTCCTTCAGTCTTGCAGGAAGTACTGCCAGACCCATTACCTCAATAAGACCAATGTTTTCCTTTTTAATATGATGATACTGAGCATGAGGATGATATACTCCCAGAGGATGCTCTTCTGTGGTAATATTATTTCTCAGTGTCAGATCCAGTTCAAAGGTATCACCTACCTTACGTGCGATAGGTGTAATGGTATTATGCGGTTCTCCCTCTGTCTCTGCAAAAATAAATGCAGCCTCATCTGTATATCCTCTCCACACTTCCAGAACATGTGTAGCCAGATCCACCAGACGTTTCTCATCCTTATGACGAATTCTCAGTACGGAAAGAGGCCATTTTACAATTCCAGCCTCCACATCCTCATATCCCGGAATGGTAACTGTTTTCTCAATAGGTGCCTTTGCCATTGCAAAGGTATAATGTCCTCCCTGGAAATGATCATGACTGAGAATGGAGCCTCCTACAATTGGCAGGTCCGCATTGGAACCCAGAAAATAATGAGGAAACAATTTTACAAAATCAAATAATTTGATAAAGGTATTTCTCTCTATCTTCATAGGAACATGACTGCAGTTAAATACGATACAGTGCTCATTATAATATACATAAGGAGAATATTGGAATCCCCATGGACTGTCATTTACAGTAATGGGAATAATTCTGTGGTTTTCCCTTGCCGGATGGTTTACTCTACCTGCATACCCTTCATTTTCAGGGCAAAGAAGACATTTTGGATAACTGCTTGATTTCACCAGTTTTGCTGCTGCAATGGCTTTTGGATCCTTTTCCGGTTTGGAAAGGTTAATTGTAATATCAATTTTTCCATACTCGCTGTCCACTGTCCATTTCTGGTCTTTTTTTACCCGATAACGCCGGATATAATCACTGTCCTGGCTAAGCTTGTAAAAATAATCCGTAGCTTCTACAGGATTCCTGGAATATTTATCCCAGAATTCCTTCTGAACCTGTCCCGGACGCGGCATCAGACAGTTCATCAGTCTGGTATCAAACAGATCACGATAAACCACACTGTCCTCAATCAGTCCTCTCTTCACCGCTTCATCCAGAAGTGCTTTCAGCACTTCCTCCAGATCAATATTACCATATTCTTCCTCCGGCTCTGTATATTCGTCTTCCTTAAATACATCCAGCAGAAGATTTGTGGCATAATTTTTTTCACATGCAGGTGTCAGCCCTGTCTCTATTCCATACTGAACCAGCTTCTTAATATTTTCATATAACATATCCTTTTTCTCCTTTATCTTTTACATTTCATTCTTTTTCTTTATTCCTGCACTGCCTGCACCGCTTCAATATATGTGATAAATATATTTCCCGCTTTCTGGAACAGATCTGTACTATCATTCATACCATACGGATACGTCTCCTTTTTTACAGGATCATACAGATACGTATTGTACTCATCATATCCTACAATCACCACACTGGTGTTATCTCCTGTCTTGGCAATCACAGGCCTCTGGGCACTTACCTCATACAACACACTGTCAAGACTGCACCCTGAAAGATCGATCACTGTACCAGTCTTTCTCAATTTCTTTTTCAGTATTTTTTTATCCAGAGTCCCCTCCAGTACTATATCAGGGATTTCCATGGTATCCAGCTGTATCTTTGTTTTTTTGTTACCTCTCTCCCATACATACTGCTGAGCACGGTTCAGAACAACCCCTCCCTGTTCATCAGCTCTCTGTACAGCTTTTGCCGGATCTGTCCAGGTACTGTCAAGCCCGCCTCTGGCATATACATAGTAAGTTGATTCCTGAGGTATCTGCTTATCCAGACTGATAAACTCTTCTTTTGTATTACTGATCTTTGCATAGAATGCAAGAGGATTTTCTGTCTGAGCAGTTTCACTGAGCACCAGCTTTACCCGCACCCCTGTGCGTGATGCAGAAATGAGCTCAATCTTAACATTATTGGCTGCTGCCTTTCCGTTATTCATAATCGTATCTTTTTTCTGCACAGTATAGGTATCCCCGGATTTTGCTGAAAGCTCAAATTCTATCAATGTATTTCCCACAGAAATATTGGTAATATACAGACCATCCCTATAATATTCCTTCTTCACATTTCCATCAAAATCCTCAATACGCAGAGTTTGAATTCCCTCTGATCTATGTCCGTTGGAATCCGTAAGAATATCGGACTTCTGCAGAATTCCATAAACCAGATCTTCATTGATAAACCCTGCTGTCCTAAGTCTCTGTCCTTCCTCGCAGGTAATCGTACGGGTCTTTTTCGTATCAAAATCAATTTCCCGGATACAGCCTTTTGAATCTCCCTCTGTGACCAGCCATGCAGCATGATCATTATTATCAGAAGCTACAAAATTATCATATTTAATGCCTTCTTCCAGAATCTCGTAGGAATTACCTTCTATATCCACCTTATACAGATTCTGGGCAAAAAGAAGGAAAAGCTCATTTTGCTCATTTACATATGATAATTTTCCCAGATCTCTTTTCAAAAACTCATAGGATTCGGATATAGGAATAAATGCCTTTTCCTCCACCACATTCTTATCACTGTTAAAATGATATACGACCAGACCTTCATAGCCTTCATGAACTCCCCGGTTCATATATCCATAAAGAACAAAATCTATATCCCCCTCATCACTGACTCTCACAATCTTGATATTGTGTTGATTTCTGGAATCTCTGAAATCCCCATCCTCCAACTTCCGGAAACTGAATACCCGATTTACTTTACTGCTACCCGGAGCATAGGACCACAGGTCTCCCTGCTGTGTAAAAGCAACTACTCTACCACTGTCATTTGACAAATACTCTACATCCTTATTTCGCACTCCCAGAATCACACCATCTTCTGAGAACACCGCTGTTTCCGGATCAAATATCTGATTCGCTGACCTCTGAAAATCCAACAGCCGGATTCTGGAATCCATGTATCTCATTCTGTAAAATTCCTCTACATCATATACTTCTGTAATCTCATTTTCATTCTGAGAAGTAAACTGATAATCTATGGAAATACTTGCGGTGGTCTCATTAATATCCTTGATAACAGGGATTCCTTCTTTATATATCTGCGGCTTCAGGGTTCCCCAGCTCACCTCTCCCAACGTAGAATTAATACTGATATTGGAATAATTGGTAGCTACACCTGTTGTATCCGGTTCCAGATAGCTGGCCAGATCATCTGCCGCATTTTTATCCATACTGGTCTCGTAGAAATACTTTACAAAAGCTACATATTCTCCTGCATGCACCTGAGCTCTTGCCACTATTCTGGTATAATAATATATTTCGCGTCCGCCTGTCACCAGAGTAATCTGCATAGAATACTCCTGGTTCATTCTCAGGTCACTTCCGATTTCTACGGAAGCCCGAAGGTTCTGACCATCCGACTCCAGCGCTTTGATCTTTTTATTCTCCAGAACCTTGCTTCCATCCGATGTACGAATTTCATAAGAAAAGCTCTGAACCTCTGCCCCATATGGATTTACCACAAAAGTCAGCTTCTTAGAAGTATCCAGTGGTGTTACACTGTCTCTGGTAAAATCCGCCTGCATAGGCTGGGCATATCCATACATCCTGTTTGCCAGCGTACCATCCAGATCTACCATAACTTCAGGAAAAGCAGCCTCATTAAAGTCCGAACGGTCATCTGTAGCCGTTCCATTCAGCAGCAGAGCTGTTCCCGACACTCCGGCGAGAAAAATACAGAACAGGATCAATATTCTGGCAATCACCTGTTTCATATCATCTCCCCTTCCTCAATTATTTCCAAGAGCCTGTCCAGAGTTGGATGAATCTCCAGTTCTTTCATCATTCTCTCTGTTTTGTTCTTTGCAGAAACTTTTTGATTCCCTGCAGACTTTTGGGTTTTCACAGCTCTGATCAGCAGGTTTTTAGGCGTATGCTCCATATCTATAAACTCCAGAAGCTGTGTTTCATAACCTCTGCTCTCCAGGAGATTGGCACGTACCCCGTCTGTAATCAGTGCTGATATTCTCTCTTTCAAAATACCGTACCGCAAAACCGGTTCCAGCATTTCATTTTTTATCTGTCTGTTCACCTCATGCTGGCAGCACGGCACAGAGAGGATCACTCCTGCTCCCCACTGTACTGCCTTAGCCAGTGCATAATCTGTAGCCGTGTCACAGGCATGAAGAGTTACCACCATATCTACAGAAGATACGCCCTCATATTCAGCAATATCCCCCTGGTAAAAATGCAGCTTCTCATATCCATATTTTTCTGCCAGCTTATTACATTTTTCAATCACATCTGTTTTCAAATCCAGACCAATGATATTTACGTCATACCCCTTTATTTGCCGGAGATAATAATACATGGCAAAGATCAGGTAGCTTTTTCCGCAGCCAAAATCCAGAATTGTAATTTCTCTGTCCCTGGCAAGCTGGGGCAATATATCCTCAATAAACTCCAGAAACCGGTTAATCTGTCGGAATTTGTCATATTTTGAAGTAATAATCTTGCCTTTCTCATTCATTACACCCAGATCTTCCAGAAAGGGCACCGGAACACCCTCCTTCAGGATGTACTGCTTCACCCGGTTATGAGCCTGAATCTGCACAGGTTCACTTACCGGATGTTTTTTTGTTTTTACAGTCATTTTCCCCTTTTTACTCACCAGAACCGTTCCATCCAACCGTCTTCCCCTGGCCTGAAACTGTCCAAAATGATCTATGATCTCTTTTTCCAGATATTCGATCAGCTGCCCTTGAGTATAATTTTTATGAAAAATCTTCGTACCCTCAGTAGCAGAAGCCTGATAACAGATTTGATTTTTCAGCTTTACCGGTCGGATTTTCACCCTAGAGGGACCTGAAGCACTCCGACTTCCACTTAAAACAGCCTGTATCAGATCTTCATTAATTTGTTCTTCTAAATATTCTCTTAAATTCTTCATCATTTCTTTATCTATATCAATAAATCTTTAAGTTACTGTCTGACAGAACATGCATACAATGCAATGTCCTCACCAGTGATAAAAGGTTCCTCTGCAGCGTTTTCTCCTGCAGCGTCTCCTGCAGATTTCCTGCCCCAAAAGCACATGTACCAGTTCATCCAGAAAACAGCTCTGCTCTGCCTGGGCTTTTATCTCCGGTTTCATACTCTCTTTAATCTTGCTGCACAGATGATAAAACATATACTTATCCGGATATTCATCATATATCCTGCTTCCCTCATAATCCAACAGGCGGCATTCTTCCTCCACCCTTTCCTGAATTTCCTGTACAATCCGGGGATAATAGGATTTCATCAGTTCAAATTCCTCTTCCTGCATTCTTTCCCCCTGATACAACATTGGATTGGCATATGCAGCATAAAACGGAAAATATTCATCATAATACATATCAAGATCCTGCATTTCTTCTGATGATCTATTTCAGTATATGTAATATTTTCCGTAAAGTGCCTGTTACAGTTCCTGAATCATTCTGACTGTAAGCTTTACACTGTGCTCAATGGCTGCCATTTCAAATTCTGCATAGTCCATATGAGCGCTTCCATCTGCCTTGTCAGAAATAGCACGGACTACCAGGAAGGGAATTCCATTGAGATAAGCGGCCTGTCCAATAGCAGCACCCTCCATTTCCACTGCAAATCCGCCAAATTCAGAAACAATGGCATCCTTTACTCCTTTATCAGAGATAAACTGGTCTCCTGAGCATATTCTCCCTTCAAATACATTGATCTCAGGATTTACTTCCCTGCACACCTCCATTGCCAGCTTGCGCAGTTTCTCATCTGCAGGGAAGGAAAATTCCTTCATCTGCGGAATCTGGCCTTTTTTATAGCCAAATCCCACTGCATCCATATCATGATGCAGCACATCTGTGGAAAGTACAATATCTCCAATATTAACATCATTATTCAGACTTCCTGCAATTCCTGTATTGATCACAGCTTCTGCTCCATAAATATCTGCCAGAATCTGTGTACACATTCCAGCATTCACTTTACCAATTCCAGAGCGTACAACTACAACTTTCTTTCCTTCCAGAATTCCCTCATAAAAATCCATGGATGCCTTTGTTGTAATTTTTACCTCTTTCATCATTTCCTTGATTCTTGATACTTCCTGCTCCATTGCGCCTATAATACCGATACATTTCATAATCAAAACACCTCTTCTTTTTTATTTTTACGCCTGTCCGGTTCAGGACAAACAAATATAAAGTACCTGTTTACACATTGCATTTCCTATTATAACAAAAGTTTAATTTATATGGAAACTTTTTTTATATTCTGCTATAATATTCAAGGTTATAAATATAACTTTTTCTGCCAGGCAGATAAAGGACAGCAGAAAGCACTATTTTTCACAGGAGGAAAAATCATGACATACAAAACTAAGGGTGTCTGTTCACAGGCAATTTATTTTGATGTAGATGAAGATCATAAGGTTCACAACGTTCAGTTCGAAGGTGGATGTAACGGTAATACCAAAGGAATTGCCGCTTTAGTAGAGGGCATGGATGCCAACGAAGTAATCAACCGTCTGGAAGGAATCCAATGCGGTTTTAAAAACACTTCCTGCCCGGATCAGCTTTCCCAGGCATTAAAACAAGCTTTAAACCAGTAACTCAAGGAATAAAACACAGGCAGGTCGGAGAATTCTCTCTTTCCTGCCTGCTTTTCATCTGTCCCATTTGTCACACAACGACTGGATATCTCTGGAAAAACGTTCCAGGTCCTTATTGGGAATTCCCTCATTTTTCTTAATAACAGCCAGGAGCCGATAGCCAAGAGAAAGAAGCTTTTCAAAGGCACGGGCAGCCTTGGATGCTTTCGGGGAAGCAGAAACCTTTTCTATCTTCACACCTGTGGCCTCATAAACACAGGTATTCTCTGTCAGGTCATAGATGGTTCCGCTAAAAGGTGCCATCGTATCATAACCCAATTCTTCATGCAGACGTTTTGCAAAAATTTCTGTCACTTCATCATTTCCATGAGTAACAAATACCTTCTTTGGTTTTTCCTTAAATGCCTTTGCCCATTCCATCAGGCCATTCACATCCGCATGTCCGCTGATTCCCGGCATATTACAGATGCGTGCCGCCACATGGATAGACTCTCCAAAAAGCTTTACATCCTTTGCTCCTTCAAGCAGGGCTCTTCCCAGTGTTCCTATGGCCTGATACCCAACAAACATCACTGTACATTTTTCATTCCACAGATTATGTTTCAAATGATGCTTAATGCGGCCGGCATCACACATGCCGCTGGCTGAAATGATCACCTTAGGTTCATCATCAAAATTGATTGCTCGGGAATCATCACTTGTCACAGAAATTTTCAATCCCGGAAAGCTGATAGGATTAATTCCTTTATTGATCAGCTCCATTGCCTCTTCATCAAAACAATCATACTTATGCTCTGAGAAAATGGTTGTGGCTTCATTTGCCAGAGGACTGTCCACATATACCTCAAAACCATCGTGACCATGTATCCTTCCCTCAGCCTTGATCTGACGGATAAAATACAGCATTTCCTGTGTTCGCCCCACTGCAAAAGAAGGAATCACCAGATTTCCACCTCTGTCAAAGGTTTCCTGGATCACTTTCGCAAGAAGCCCTACATAGTCCGGTTTCTCTCCGTGGCTTCTGTCTCCATAAGTAGACTCCATAACTACGTAATCTGCCATATCCAGATACTCCGGATCCTTAATCAACGGCTGGTTTATATTTCCGATATCTCCGGAAAAAACTATTTTTTCTTCCTTTCCATTCTCTGTCACTGTCAGCTCAATGCTGGCAGAACCCAGTAAATGTCCTGCATCAATAAAACGTACAGAAATTCCCTCTGCCGGACTGAAAGCCTTGTTGTAGGGACGCCCTACAAAATTCCGGATCACTCCCATTGCATCTTCCATGGTATACGCAGGTATATATTCCGGTTTCCCCTGTCTTTTTCCCTTTCGGTTTCTCCACTCTGCCTCAAACATCTGAATATGGGCACTGTCACGAAGCATAATATCACACAGATGGCTGGTAGCTTCCGTAGCATATACAGGTCCCTGAAACCCTTTTGCATAAAGGGCCGGCAAATTTCCCGAATGATCCATATGCGCATGAGTAAGAAGAACAAAATCCAGTTCTCCAGGTGCTACGGGAACAGGAACATTTTCATAATAATCCTCTCCCTGTTCCATTCCACAATCTACCAGAAATTTCCGCCCCGCAGCCTCCAGATAATAGCAGGAGCCTGTTACTTCATGGGTTGCACCAATAAAAGTAATCTTCATAAAAACCCTCCTTTCGGACTTTTCTTCTTTATTGATATATTATACACTACAACAAAAATGATTAACAGATTTTTTCTGAATATTTTCAACATAAAAAATGGGAACTGAAAATATCAGTTCCCGATTTTCTATGTCTGCCGCGGATTTTTATAAAACATTGCTGGTATTTTAATAAATTCTCACGCAGCAGACACTTTGGGACAGAACGGTAATAGATTTTTGCGGTAGTGTAAAATAGTTTGTGTTTTTGGTAAAAAATAACTCCTTTTTGGTAAGAATTCAGATATGACAATTCTTATCGAAAAGGAGTAT
>NZ_JBQHWC010000028.1:0-36060 GCF_052064155.1 Blautia sp. HCP3S3_C12
CATAATCATTAATTCGACAGCAAAATTTTACATATCTATTTCTTATCAGAAAGATTTACTTTCCATAGACACAAGAATTTTTACACCCTCGACAAAATCAATATCGCCTCTATTTCACTTACATGAAAAGAGGCGATATTTTTTGAATACATATATTTAATGTATTTTTCTGTTCCTATAAATTTCCTATATCACACAATAACGCTTCCAAATTCTCCATTATTTTTCAGCAATAACATCATCTCTCTGCACATTCCCCTCATCCTTCATCTCCAAATCTCCCCAACAAACCGGCTCAATAGTCTGTTCCATGAGCCTGATTGCCAGGTCTCTGGCGTTTTCGCCCAGGAGAGTGCTGTTGGGCAGCTTGGCAGCCAGCTCTTCAGTGATGGAGCTCAGCCCTTCCAGGATCATTCCTTTGCCTGGAGTTTCTTTCCACCGAAGCTCGATTTCCTTCTCGCTGTGGAAAAACACAGACAAAAGTCGTTTCGCGCATTCCTCTACAAAGGTGATCTCCAGCTTCAGTACAGGAATCTGGTTTTCATTTCTGGTAAATTCTCCCAGTGTGCGTACAAGATAATTTTCTCCGTGCATGGAAACTGTACCCAGGGCAGCCTGGCGGAAGCCTACAGGCAGAGTATGAATTTCTTTCCCTTCCAGAAAGGACACAGAGAAAATCCCAGATTCACAGGAGAAAGAAATCTTTCGGATGCCCTCTGTCATATTATTATGGAAGACCTGCATAAACAGCGGAAACAGGCCAATGCTTTGCTGGCGTATTTCATAGGCTCGGCCATGAAGCTCCTGTCTGAATTTTTCGAAGAAAGCAGGAGAGTGGGATTTTTCACAACAGCTGTTATTTCTGCGCAGCTGACGTTTTTTCCAGCCCCCACGCAGAATAGGGCGGGTCAGCTCCATTCCCTGCTCCAGTTCTCCGCACAACCGCTTCAGCAGCAGGGCAGCAGCCGGGTTCTCAGGAAGAGTATCAGCAGGAGCATATTCCGGCGGAAAATATTTCCGGATAATATTTAGCATAATGCAGTCCTGGAATAATTCATTATTTCCTGCATTCGTCACCAGGACCATATCCATATCCGGATAGATTACCACATTCTGACCCAGCATTCCGTTGAATTCGAAACTTCCGGGCCGTTGCTCCATCCACAGCTGGTAACCATAACCATAGGTATCATCAGGAGTTTCCCAACGCTTTTGGGTGGAAGCCTCTACCCAGCTTTCCGGAATGATCTGTTCTCCCTTCCATTTCCCCTTCTGGAGATAAAGCTGTCCAAGCTTGGCCATATCCTCTGCACAGAGGAAAAGCCCCCAGCCGCCCTTTGTGATCCCGGCAGGACAGGTTTCCCAGAAATATTTTGTAATTCCCAGAGGCTGAAAAAGCCGTGGCTTCAGATATTCGGCCAAGGTTTCCCCTGTGCGCTTTGTGACAATAGCAGACAGCATATAGGTGTTCATGCTGTTGTACTGAAAAATCTGGCCGGTAGTTCCGTTTACTGTAGAATTCAGATAGCTGGCTACCCAGTCATTTCCGGATACAATACCGGATTCATTAAAGGTGATCCCACTGGACATAGTCAGGAGATTTTCCACTGTGATCACAGGCCGGAAAATTTTCAGCAGGGAATTGACCTTATCAGGAAAAATATCATAAATATTTTCATCCAGGCGAAGCTTCCCTTCCTCAATCAGCAGTCCCACAGCCATTCCGGTGATGCTCTTACACATAGAATGGGTAATGTGCCACATGCCTTTGGGATAAGGTGCAAAATTACATTCGCAGATTACCTTTCCGTGGCGGAGAGCCATGAAGTGATGCATTTCCGTGCCCTCTGCATGATACAGTTCCCGGATCAGGGCTGTAAGATACTCAGAGGAAATTCCCTGGCTCTCCGGAGTCGTCCGCTCAAAGGGCTGCTCATAAGGGGCATCAAAAGGAAAGTCCTGTTTCTGAGGAAAATAATTTACACGCCCGCTACCTGTCTTGCCCAGAATAATATTAAAAATTAATTCTGCAACTGCAATCTGTTCTTTACTCATAATGTCCCTCCTGTATAAAATCAAATAGATAAAAGAATCTGCCTTAAAACAAGAGAATTAATCGTGCAAGCTTGTTATAAGAATCAACTTGTCGGCACATTAGTTTTCTAAATTATACCTTTACAAAACAATAAATGCAAACACATTATAAACATGTTTATGCTTATAATTGTTTGCATTTATCTCTTTTATAATGAGTAAAATCAGACCGCTTTCTTATATAATATAAGTCTTTTTTCTACAGATTGTGTGATGATTTTTCAAATACGCTCTAATTCCCAGGTCTGGAAGAGAGTACTTATCTTTCCTCAAATGGTATAAAGTCCGTATGTTCTCCTACATATTTATAAGCAGGACGGATGATCTTGTTGGCGCTTATAAGCTCCTCAAGTCTGTGGGCACTCCAGCCAGGCATACGTGCAATGGCAAAAATTGGTGTAAACAGCTCCTGAGGGATTCCCAGCATACTGTAAACAAAGCCACTGTAGAAGTCTACGTTTGCGCACACATTTTTAAATATCTTTCTGTGTTCCATAATAAGTTTGCCTGCCAGCCCCTCAACTCTGTTGTAAAGCTCGAACTCCTCAGTCATGCCCTTTTCCTCAGCCAAAGCCTTGGCAAAACGCTTCAGGATCACTTCACGGGGGTCAGAGAGAGTATAGACCGCATGACCCATACCATAGATCAGTCCTGCACGGTCAAAGGCTTCTTTATTCAGAATCTTCTGGAGATAATCAGCCAGCTCATCCTCATTCTCCCAGTCCTGTACGTGAGCCTTCAGGTCAGCAAACATATTCTGGACCTTCAGGTTGGCACCACCGTGACGGGGACCCTTCAGGGAGCCAATGGAAGCAGCAGTGGAAGAGTAGGTATCCGTACCTGAGGAGGTTACCACATGAGTAGTAAAGGTGGAGTTATTACCACCGCCATGCTCAGCATGGAGAATCAGTGCAATATCCAGAACCTTAGCCTCCAGCTCTGTATACTGGCCATTCGGACGCAGCATCAGCAGAATATTCTCAGCCAGGGAAAGACCTCTCTGTGGATTGCGGATAAACAGAGTCTCATCCTTACGGAAATGGCGGTATGCATGATAGGAATAAACAGCAATCTCAGGAAGCTTGGCAATCAGCTCCAGAGACTGACGCAGTACATTTTCAGGAGAAATATCCTCCGGATTGTCATCATAGGTGTACAGGGCCAGTACACAGCGCTGCATGGCATTCATAATATTGGCATTGGTACCCTTCATAACCACGTCACGGACAAAACGACCGCCCAGCTCCTCCATGTTTCCCATAACATCGAAAAATCTGGCCAGCTCATCCCTGTTGGGAAGCTTGCCGAAGATCAGCAGATAAATAACCTCTTCAAAGCCGTAACGTCTGCCGTTCAGACCATTGATAATATCCTGTACATTGATGCCCTGGTAAAAAAGCTGTCCGTCTGCAGGAATCCGGCGTCCATTGACCAGCTTATAACCATTTACATCAGAAATTTCAGTCAGACCGGTAAGAACACCCTTACCTGCAGAATCACGCAGACCTCTTTTTACATCGTATTCTACATATAAATTAGGATCAATATGATGATTTCCTAAAAGCTCATGCTCAAAGAATCTCATCTTGTCCCTAAGCTGCCTGGAATCTTCCAGACTCATCATTTCATGCTTTTCCATAATATCTCTCCTCATATATGTACATATTCTTAATCTAACATTTTACCGTAACGCAGTGAGAAAGGCAATAGAACGATTGTATTTTTTTGAATACAATTTTAACCGAATCAAGTAAGTCCCCTGCTTCAACTGCGAAAAGCAACAAACAGTGGGGGACTTGATTGTATCAGGAGGAGTGCAAACTCCTTCTGATAAACTGCGGAGCAGTTATTCGGCAAAGATAATTTACAGGTTTCGTGAAATTCGGTTGAAAATACCTGTCAGTGTATATATAATTAATGTGCCAAATGGCAGATATATAAATAAAGTAATTACGTATTAAAATGTATTTGTATAACACAAAGGAGTGCAAAAAATCAATATGTCAGAACGTAAAATGAAACGGGTTGAGGACTCGTTGACCGAACAATCCCACTTACTTATGCCTAAATGTCTCAATGCAGCAGGTTATCTTTTCGGCGGACAGCTGCTGGCCTGGATCGATGAGACTGCAGGTATTGTAGCCAAACGCCACGCAGAGATGAACGTAGTGACAGTAGCAGTAGACAATATGTATTTCAAAGCCGGAGCCCAGGTAAATGACACCATCGTACTGATCGGGCGTCTCACACATGTAGGACGATCCTCCATGGAAGTGCGGATTGATACCTACAGAGAGGATCTGGGCGGAACCCGTACCATGATCAACCGTGCATATTTCACTATGGTGGGTACAGATGAGAAACAACATCCGGTAGAAGTACCGGGACTGATCATTGAGGGAGTTACCCAGCAGATCGAATTTGAAGCAGCGAAAAAACGGGCCAATCTGTGGAAAGTACGCCGCCAGGAGGGATTCTGATTAGTATTAGAATCCCCTGACGGACATGTACCAGAAACTTATTCCTGACCCGGATCAGAAGGGGCAGTATCCTGGTAGGAGAAATCTTCAGAGGTGTCATCCCCTGAGGTATCCGTGGACTCATCCGAGTAATCAATCTGATCCCCGTCACCGGTATTATCGGTAGTATCAGAATTATCATTGCTATCAGAACTGTCACTGCTATCAGAGCCATCTCCGTTATCGGAAGAATCCTGGTCTGCAGAACCATCCCCGGAGCCATCTGCAGAACCATCTCCGGAACTATCCTGGCTATCATTATTATTTCCCGGATCCTCCTCGTAGGATCCGCTGTCATAATCCCAGTCAGTGCTGCCGGAATCATCATAATTACTCTCCTGAGTATAAATAGGAAAGCCATTTTCTTCTGCCTCAGCCTGGGCCTGCGCTTCCGCCTCGGCAGCTGTTTCCGGAGCTTCTGTAAAGGTGGTCACACCCTTGGACACCTTACTGTCCTTTGGCGCAACTGCCGAAACTCCAAACATGGCCACACACAGCAGAACCGCTGTGCCTGCAATCTGCAATTCATCTATATGTCTCATAATCATTTCCTCCAAAGTAAACCTTCCCCACCATTATAGCACGACCGGAGAAATTTGTGTATTCCTGAAATATAGTAATACGCTTCATGATATATGAAATTTTTTAGGGTAGAATTTTGACAGATAATCTGCTATTATAAATAACAGATGCGTTACTGTCTGACAGGCATTCTTGAACTGTCCGGGATCATCGCAAATATAAAAACAGAGGTGTAAAATATATGAGCTGGTATAACGAGGCAATCTTTTATCATATTTATCCACTGGGACTGACCGGAGCGCCCAAGGAGAACGACTATGGCACTCCTGTCCATCGACTGAATACCTTACTTCCCTGGATCGACCATATTAAGGAAATCGGGTGCACGGCACTCTACATCGGTCCTTTATTTGAGAGTGTGGGACATGGCTATGAGACTACCGATTACAGGAAGCTGGATTCCAGACTGGGAACCAATGAAGACCTGAAGAATTTTGTGGCTGCCTGTCATGAGAAGGGAATCCGGGTGATCTTTGACGGTGTGTTCAATCATACAGGACGTGATTTCTTTGCATTCAAAGATATACAGCAGAACAGGGAGAATTCCAGATATGTGAACTGGTACTGCAATGTGAATTTCTGCGGAAATACGGAATATAATGATGGATTTTCCTATGAGAACTGGGGAGGGTACAACCTTCTGGCAAAATTAAACCAGAGAAATCCGGAGGTACAGAACTATATCTGTGATGTAATCCGTTTCTGGGTATCTGAGTTTGATGTGGACGGAATCCGTCTGGATGCAGCAGATGTACTGGACTTTGATTTTATGAAAGCACTGCGCAGGACAGCCTCTGAGGTCAAAGCAGATTTCTGGCTTATGGGAGAGGTGATCCACGGGGATTACAGCCGTTGGGTCAATGGGGAAACCCTGCACAGTGTAACCAACTATGCCCTGCACAAGGCCTTGTACAGCGGACACAATGACCACAACTATTTTGAGATTGCCCATACAGTGAAATATCTGCTGAATATGGGAAATCTGGATCTCTACAATTTTGTAGACAACCATGATGTAGAGAGAATCCACACAAAGCTGACAAACAAAGCCCACTTTGCTCCGGTGCATATCCTTCTGTATACACTGCCGGGGATCCCCAGCATTTATTATGGCTCAGAATTTGCCATTGAGGGCCGCAAGGAGCAGTTTTCCGATGCCAGCCTGCGTCCGGCACTGAACCTGGCAGATTATGCAGATGCAGTAGAGAAGAATCCCTGTACTGCACTGATCGCTGCCCTTGGAAAAATCAGACAGCAGACACCGGCATTAAGCTATGGCAGCTACACAGAGCTTCAGCTTACCAACCGCCAGTATGCCTTTGCCAGAAACCTGGATGGTGTCTCTGTGATCGTCACTGTAAATAATGATGACAATGATGCCTCCATGAATGTACCTGCCGGAAATACTTCTGAATATGTAGGAACACTTACAGGACAGCATGTCAAAGTCCAGGATGGACGGATCAATGTAACAGTCCGCGGCAATTTCGGAGAAATCTGGGTACCTGTAAATGCAGCAGCTGAATATGAACCGGTGAAAGTACAGACAGAGGAAGAAAAACCTGGCTGTCAGGCTGCTGTTGAGACAACGGAGGTAACGCCTGATTCTGATACCGCGCAGGAGGATGTAGAAACTGCCTGTACCTGTGAGACAGTAGAAGTACAGCCTGAGAATACACCTTCAGAAAAGAACAATACAGAAAATTTCCTGGAAGCTCCCAATGAACCTGTAAAAACAGTTTCCAATAAATCCCCGGAAGAAATGACTGTGGAGGAACTTCAAGCAGCAATCCTGGGAAAAATGGCCAACAATGGTCCTGTTACCGACCAGATGAGAAAAACAGTGGCAGACAATATCTGGCACGATTCCCTGGTCAACTGGCTGAAGAGCTTCCGGTAGACAATTATGGAATCAGAAAAACCTTCCGAAGGGAAAACAGCAGCCCCAACCGCTGCTTTCCCTCCGGGAGGTTTTTTAACCGAATTAATCAAGTCCCCTGCTTATTGCTTTTCGCAATTGAAGCAGGGGACTTGATTGATTCGATTAAATAATACCCATAAAAAAATAATACCCACAAAAGAAAATATATACACTTGCAAGGCTGAAATTTTGCGCGTATACTTTATACTAATACATGTAAAACAGTACAATCATATGTTGGAGACCTTATATGGACCAGAAACAATGGAAACAAAACCAAAGAATTAAAAGGGCATTTCTGCCTGTGACCTCAGGACTGCTTGCATTAATGGTAATGGTGGGCGGCTGCGCACTGCCCGGCAATTCAGGACGGGATACTGGGACCCAGGCAGCTGCAGATACCGATGAAGCTGCGGTGGTTGATTACACCTGCATTGCCAATGCGGGCAGCCAGGAGAAAATATACGTGATTCTGAAAAATTACAATGGCGATTACTGGAAAAAGGTGATCCAGGGAGTTACAGAGGCAGCAGAACAGATAGATGAGGCTGTATATCTGGGTGGCATCAACAATGAGACAGATATATCCGGACAGATTTCCCTTATAGAAAAAGCCCAACAGCAGGGGGCAGACGGAATCCTTCTGGCACCTGCCAATTCCAATGCCCTGGCGGAAAGCTGCCAGGAGATCAAAAACCAGAATATTTCCCTGGTACTCATCGATTCCTCTATTAACAGTGACGCCTACGACACCTGCTATATGACCGGAAATATGGAAGCAGGCCAGATCGCAGCCAGAGAAATGCTGGCCATGCTTTCAGAGCAGGGAAACACAGACCAGGATTCCCTGGAGGTGGGAATCCTTCTGTCCTCTGACTCATCCCAGGCCATGGTCAACCGTGTCTCAGGCTTCCTGGAATACTGGGCAAAATATGCACCTGAGAAATGGACTATCAACCAGGACATCCGCCTGAATGGAGGAGACATGGAGAATGCCCAGGCAGATGTGTCAGAGCTTCTCAGAAACAACAGACATATCAAGGGGCTGTATGGCTGTAACAACACCTCCACCAAGGGCATTGCAGCAGTCCTGATGAGAGCAGCCAGAAAGGATATTGTAATGGCAGGATTTGACCTGGCAGAGGAGACTGCCAGCCTGATCCGGGATCCGGATTATCATGGCATCACCCTTCTGCAGAAACAGGAGCAGATGGCATATAAGGGAATGCTTTCTCTGGATCAGCAGATCCGGGGAGAAAAGCCGGAACAGAAATATATAGATACCGGAGTGCTCCTGGTGGACAGAGATTATCTTTTGGAGAACGAGCAGAATGAGTGATAGAAGAAAGAACACCAAAAAAAGAAAGCTATATCTTGCCATATATCTGTGTCTCTGTCTGCTCATCATCCTTCTGGCTTATTTTCAACTGAGCCGGATGGCCCGGGACTACAACACCCGACACCTGGAACTGATCACCGGGCTTTATGCAGAGAAAATGAATGATTCCATGGAATATCTTCAGAACTATGCCCAGGACAATGTAAAGGTAGCCCAGGCAATGGAGGACAAAACTCCCGCCCAGATCCTTGCCTGTATGGAGGAGAACCTGGACAGCAGGGTATTCTGCGGCATTGGTCTGATCGGAGAGAAGGGGGAAATCTACGGAAGTAAATATGCAGCCGCAGATATCCGCCAGGAGGGGCTGGATAAACAGGCTCTGGAGGCAGAGGAGTTTTTTTACTCCGATCCCTACCAGTCCAGCGAGACAGGAAGCATGATCGTCACCATCTTCGTCCCTGTGCCGGATTCTTCCTGGCTGCACACCATTTATGTGTCTGTGAGAATCGAGAATCTGAGACAGTTTGGTGTATACGATCTTTTGCGGGATAAGATCAGTGTCCACCTGCTGAAGGCAGACTCTGAGAATTTCGTCACCTGTATCAGCAATTCCAGCGCTGAGAACTTTGAGGGAAGCTGGAACAACCTGCTGCTCCAGCAGAGATATTTTCAGTATAATGACGGATATTCCTACAGCCAGTGGGTCAGAGACATGCGCTCCGGCAAAAAAGACGGCAGGTTCTCAGCCACCATCCGGGGTGTGGAATCCACCATCTCCTACAGGAGCATTACCAGCATGCCGGGCTGGTACGTAATTGTAGAGCTGGCAAACAAAGACATCTCCGACATTACCCAGCAGTTCTCCTGGCTGGGAGGAACCTTCGGATGCATTCTGGTAGCCATTACCCTGATCTATATGCTGTCCATCCTGCTGCTGGAGAAAAAGGACAAAAAGGTTTACATGGGCCTGTCTGCCACAGACCCTCTTACAGAACTTCTGAACCGTCGGGCTCTCCAGAACGCAGTGGAAGAGGAACTGAAGAAAAAGGCAACCGGTTATTTCATATTTATAGATATCGACAACTTCAAAACCTACAATGACACCTATGGCCACAGCAACGGAGATCTGTGCCTGAAGCACTGTGCCCGCACTATGAAAAAGTGCTTCCCGGAAGACAGCATCCTGGGCCGCTACGGAGGCGATGAATTTGTAGTCTGTCTGAAAGGTGCCACCCAAGAGGAAACCTATGCCTATATGCAGGAATTCCAGAGCTGGCTTACCCCGCTGACCCTGTCCACAGGAGAAGTGGCAGAGCTTTCCGTCAGCGCCGGCGGCGCTGCCTACCCAGACCAGGGCGAAGACTTTGTATCCCTGTGCCGAAGTGCAGACGCAGCACTGTATGAAGTGAAACAGAACGGTAAGGGAGATTTTCGGGTGAAAGGCTGAATGTGAACAGCGGCAGGCTTATTCTTGTGTGGACAGCAGATTCATGGTATGATGAAAACAACAGGAAATGAATGTATTTGAGAGGAGCAGTCTGAATGAAGAACCTGAACATCCCTGTGGGAATTTCCGATTTTGAGAAAATCCGCAGAGAAGGATTCTACTATATAGATAAAACCGGTCTGGTAAAAGAACTGCTGAATCCAAAACCAGCAGAGGTAACACTGATCACCCGCCCCCGACGTTTCGGCAAAACACTGGCAATGAGCATGCTGGAAAACTTTTTCGATATCAAAAAGAACAGCCGGGAGCTGTTTGCAGGACTGGAAATTTCATCCAGTGAGGAATTGTGCAGCCAGTGGATGAATCAGTGCCCTACAGTATCTCTGTCCTTTCGGCAGGTAGACGGACTGGATTTTTCCAGCGCTTACGACATGCTGACAATGGTGATTTCCAATCTGTTTAACAGGCACCGTTATCTGCTGGAAAGCCAGGAAATTTCAGAATTTCAGAAAACAGCTTTTGTGCAGATCGCCAGCCAGAAAGCTACAGCAGGAGAGATCAAGAACAGCCTGATATTGCTTACAGACATGATGCAGACCTACTATGGAAAAAAGGTGCTCCTGCTGTTGGATGAGTATGATGTGCCTGTGGCAAAAGCCAATAACAATGGTTACTACGAAGAAATGTTGGATGTGATGAAGGGACTGATGCAGGCTCTTAAGGACAACCGGGCACTTGGCTTTGCAGTGGTGACCGGGTGTATGAAAATTGCAAAGGAGAGCATTTTTACAGGCACCAATAACTTTGTTTCAGATACTATAGCAGATTCCAGGCTTAATGAATATTTTGGATTTGTACAGAGAGAAGTGGACCAGATCCTGGCAGACGGAGAGATTACAGATAAGAGAGAACTTATAAAACAGTGGTACGATGGGTATCATTTTGGAGACTGGGATGTATACTGTCCCTGGGATGTGATGAATTATGTGCTGGAACTACAGCATAATCCTCAGGCAAAACCTGCAGGATACTGGAAAAACACCAGTGATAATGCCATTATCCGATCCTTTATTGACTATGCCGGAGGCAGTATTACCAGAAAGCTGGAAATTCTCATGGAAGGAGGATATATCATCCAGCAGATTGATAAGAACCTGACCTATGACTATCTTCATTCTTCAGAGGATAATCTATGGAGCGTTTTGTATCTGACAGGGTACCTGACACAGGTGCGGCCGGAAACTCTAAACCGGGAATTGCCGGCAGGATCTGCAGCATTGCAAATCCCCAATGCAGAGATAAGGGAAATATTTGAGACAACAGTGATCCGGTGGTTTGATGACAGCGCAAAAACCTGGAACAGAAACCATCTATTTGCTGCAGTTTGGAAGGGAGACAGTGAAGCTGTCACAAAGGAAATGACAGCCCTCCTTCGCAGGACCATCAGCTACCATGATTACAGAGAGGATTTTTATCATGCATTCCTGGCGGGAATCTTTACAGGAGCCGGATATATGGTAGACTCCAACAAAGAGCATGGAGAGGGCAGAAGTGATATTGTAGTATACGATCCGGTTAACAGCCGGGTGGCGGTCTTTGAAGCAAAATATGCAAAGACAATGGAAAAAATGGAAGCAGAATGTGAACGTGCCCTGAACCAGATCAATGACCGGATGTATACAAAAGAATATGAGGAAGACTATGACCACATCCTCTGCTATGGAATCTCATTTTTCAGAAAACGGTGCATGGTAAAGAAAAAATAGAAATAAACCAAAGAAAAAATTAAATAAGAATACACAAAAGAAGAAACAGTAGTGAACAGACAAGATAGCCTGTAAACTGCTGTTTCTTTTATTAAAATATAGTCCAAAATGTGCTGAAAATTCGTGGAGTATTTTACTCTACGAAAAAAGGCCCCCGGAACTCCCATAAACAGGGAATTCGGGGGGCTTTTGACCAGAATTAATTGACGGCAAAAAGGCCGGAGAGCTTCTGCATGTTCTGGTGCTTCAGCTCCATGGAAGGATGGACATAACGGTTCATAGTAATATTTACATTGGCATGTCCCAGAATCTCACTTAAGCTTTTTACATCAAAGCCAACCTCCACACAACAGGTAGCAAAGGTATGGCGCAGCGCATGGAAATTCACGGGCTTCAGACCACACTGCTCCTGCACATAGCGAAAATAATTCTGCATGACCCTGGGCTCCACATATTTCTCCTCTCCGCAGGCCAGCACAAACCCCTGCCTGTCCGGAAATTCCCTGGAGATCAGCTGTCCCAGGCTTTCCGGCAGAGGAATGGTCCGTATAGAACATTTGCTTTTGGGAGTAGAAATCTTTACCGTGGTTTTGGTATTGCCGGAACCATTGGTCTGAAGCCGCTGCATGGTCTGATGGACATAGATAAAGCCCTCTGTCAGGGAAATGTCCTTCCACTGCAGCGCACAGATCTCACCAATACGCAGTCCGGTAGCAAAGGGTCTGTGACAAGGTCTGCCACTGCCTGGCTTCTTTTCTTGCGCACCTCATTATAGGTGGAAGCATACACAGAACCGTAGACGGCTTTTCCCTGGGGAGTCCTGGCTTTGATATAACGGCCCTCCCAGCGGCCATCTTTACGTTTGTAGATATTTTCTCCTTTTCTTGACATGATGTAACTCCTTTCGATAAAATATAGGAACATAACTGTCCGACAAGTCTAAATATAGTTGCGCGACAGCTGTCTGACCATAATTGCAACGGCAAATAGCACCCAAGTCAGCCCACTTTGGTCATGATTTTTGCAAGGATAGATTAAAAACCATATAAAAACTCCCTCTGTTTGTTAAAAAAATTTGTCATAAACAGAAGAATTTCACAGATTCGTCACAGAAATGTTGACAAATTGTGCTACGGTATATAAAATAAAGAGAGTTGAAAGGGACTAGAAAAGTCTGAAACCAGATTCGTAGAGTAAAATACTCTACGAATCCTGTCGAAATCTGCGAAAAAGGAGTGATCGTCATCTGGTACTTATGCGACTGTGGAGAACAAAACCCCACAGAATTTGCCAGAATCTGCAGACAAAGCCTCTCTGCCCGTGCATTGGAGGACGCTTTCGTGCCTACTTATGATCGGATGAAACGGTACCAGGGGCAGTGGCATGTGGAACAGGGGATTGCATTTCCGGATATTATCTTTCTGGAAAGCGAAGATCCGGACGCTTTGGAACAGGAACTTCATGATAAATGTCCTGACAGCCGTATGATCCGCTTATCTTCGGAACAGAAAGGACTGTTTGCGCAGCTCTTTGGGGAAGAGAAGCATATGTCACTTTCAAAAGGACATATCCGACAGGGACAGACCCATGTTACCCAGGGACCCCTGCAGGGCAAGGAATCCCTGATCAGGAAAATTGACCGACACAAGAGACTGGCCAGGCTGGAAGTGCCGGCTGGAGAGGGTACACAGACACTCTATGTAGGTCTGGAAATTATTTCCAAAAGTTAAATGACTGTGTCAGACGCAATCATAAAGAGGGAGAAAACGTAACAAGAAGGAGAATATGAAAACGTGTATAGAAAAGATACGGATGGATGGCTGAAGCATTGGGATTTTATCCTGTTGGATATGATTTGTCTGCAGCTGGCTTTTGTGCTGGCTTACGGATTAAGCGGATATGGGTTTAATCCCTATCAGACCATGCTTTATCGGAATATGTCAATTTATATAGAAGTGGCAGACCTTGCAGTTCTTTTTCTGCTTGGCACTCTGAGAAATGTGCTGAAGAGAGGATATTACAGGGAGTTTCTGATCACTGCCTATCAGAGCATCGTGATGGGAGCTGTGTCTGTCCTTTATCTGTTCCTCATACAGCAAGGGCAGATGTATTCCAGACTGGCTATGATTTTGACATTTGTGCTGTATACTCTGTTAGCCTATATTACCAGAATTCTGTGGAAAAGATTTTTACAGAGCAGGAGAAAGGAAGTCGGAAATCATTCTCTGCTTATTGTAACCACTGAGAAGATGGCTGTAAAAGTAATCCATAATGTTCAGGAGCAGAATTATTCCAGATATGTGATCTCCGGAGTAGTTCTGCTTGACCGTGATCTGACTGGTCAAAAGATTGCGGGAATTCAGGTTGTAGCCAATGCGGAAAATGCTGCGGAATACGTATGCCGGGAATGGATTGATGAGGTATTGGTGGTTACACCAGAAGAAATTCCTTATCCGGACAAACTGTTGGAACGGTTTTCGGAAACTGGTGTGACCGTGCACCTGAATCTGGCAAAGATTAACAGTGAATCAGGGAAACGGCAGTTTGTGGAAAAAATCGGCAATTATACAGTGTTGACTACAAGCATTAATTATGCGTCAGCCCGTCAGCTTTGCTTGAAAAGGTTGATGGATATAGCAGGAGGGCTGGTAGGATGCATCTTTACCGCAATCCTGTTTGTTTTTGTAGCACCGGCTATTTACATTGCATCACCGGGACCCATCTTTTTTTCTCAGGAGCGTGTGGGAAAGAACGGAAAGAAGTTTAAGATGTATAAATTCCGTAGCATGTACATGGATGCGGAAGAACGAAAAGCAGAGCTGATGAAGGATAACAAATTAGGGGATGGAAAAATGTTTAAGCTGGATTTCGATCCTCGGGTTATTGGGAATAAGGTTATGCCGGATGGGACTCGGAAGACGGGTATTGGAGATTTTATAAGGCGTACAAGTATTGACGAATTTCCTCAGTTCTTCAATGTACTGAAAGGTGATATGTCCATTGTGGGAACCAGGCCACCGTTAATATCAGAAACGAATCTCTATGAATTACATCACAGGGCACGGCTGGCGATAAAGCCGGGGATTACGGGAATGTGGCAGGTTAGTGGAAGAAGTGATATTACGGATTTTGAGGAAGTGGTGAAGTTAGACAAAGAATATATTGAGAATTGGGATATTGGGTTGGATTTGAAGATATTGCTGAAAACGGTAATGGTGGTGATTAGAAAGGATGGATCGGTGTGAGAAAATGATGATAGCGGACGGGGAGAACCTATCCACTGTTTGATCCGGAATGTCGTTAAACTATAGCAGAGGAGATAAGGATGATAAATAAAGGCTTTCAGCAATCAAAGAAACAGATTGTTTATGAACCAACTGCTGTCTGTTATACCGGAGTGCCACATAGCATCAAAAGATTACTGCATCAAAGGGACAGGTGGCAAAGAGGCTTGATGGATTGTCTCATCAAGCACCATAATTTGATTGCCAACCCACGCTATGGACTATTGGGACTCGTAACAATGTGCTATCAGCTTATGGTTGAATTACTTGGACCGATATTTTGGGTGATTTATACGGTTTTGCTGATAGACAAGAATATGTTTCCTTTTTTTTTTGGTGGCGTTTGTCGGATATGCTTTGGTGCAAATCGGACTGACGATATTTGCAGCATACATAGATACAGAGAAAAATATGGGGAGTCTTTTGAGGTGGATACCGAAACTGATTTTAACAACAATAGAAGAAATGGTGTTGCAAATACCCATTATGGTAGCGAGGGTAGTTGGAATGCTTACATTCCATTGGCGAAGACTTGTCTGGTAGATTTGATATTCTCACAATACTGCAGGGTTTAGCACTCGCTGCACCATTAAAGACAGCTATACACTGTATATTTGTATGCTCGCCATACATTACTGGTTAGTCTCTCATTCTTTCCACCCTACCTTATATGTACTATTTATAACCACTTTCACCAACCCCCTCCCTGAAAGATTAGGTTTAAATAGGAAGTTTAAAAGGGGAGAAAAGATAAGGGTATAGGACACTGGGTGAATGGGGTTGAGTGGGAGAGAAGAAAAGTGGAGTTAGGGAGAGATCCACGCAGGAGAGTGTGGGAGAAAGACAAAAGATGAGGAGATAAGAGTTATATGGATGTCAATAGTACCGATTTTGACATGGAAGAAGGAATAAAAGTTTTTTGATAGAAAACAGGAGCTCTGTAGCTACAAGGGTTATTGAGCATTACGAAGAGGGCGGGATGCGTACTTTAGCGGATTAACAATGATTGTTTTAAGTCCTGTGCTACTTCTTACAGCTCTTGCAGTATTGATTGATGATCCACATGACAATCCGATTTTTATACAACTTCACTGTGGACGAGATGGCAAGAAGTTCTATATGTATATATTTCGCTCTATGTATATGGATGCTGAAAAGTAATTAGAAGAGCTTCCTCAGCTTTGGAACATTTTAAAGGGTGATATGAGCATTGTGGACACAAGATCGGCTCTTTCAAGGGAGGTTGAGCAGTATATTGATATCTAGAGACAGAGAATGTATATCACACCTGGTCTTACCTACTATTGGCAAATAGCACCGAATAGAAATGATATCAGTTTTGATTACTGGATGAAGCTTGATATGAAATACTTAGTAGAAAGTAGTTTTTGTGTGATTGGAAGATTATATTCATGACTGTTAAAGCAGTTGTGTTTGGGATGAGAAGGTAAGGATAAAGAGATATTTAAGATATATCCCGCTCATATTATCGTTACTCCTGATATTTGGATTAACGTTTCAAAACAGAGCTGGATTTAAACAACTAACTGAGAATAAACAGGCGATTATTGAAATGTGATCAATAGTCTAGTTAAGACCAATTTGTGGAATAACCACATACTGGTGAGAAAACTTGGTCACTTTCTGGAGTATTTTTTGTTGGGCTTGAGTAGTGTGATAGTTCTTGGAAAAGTGGAAAGCTGGAATGCTCTGTGTGGCAGTTACTTTAATGGATCAGATAGTGAAAGGAATTCTTCCAGGTAGAGAATTTGACTAGAGAGATATGCCATTTGATTTAATCGATATATGTGATAGGAATCCTGGTAATGGCAATAGTCTTGGAGATTAGAAATAGATAAGCAGAAGAGGAGAGGATAAGGTGAAAGCAGTTATTTTAGCGGGTGGATTTGGTACACGTATTTTCGAAGAATCCCATCTGAAACCAAAGCCGATGATTGAAATTGGAGAAATGCCTATCCTTTGGCATATTATGAAAGAATATTCTTTCTATGGAGTAAATGAGTTTATTATCTGCGCCGGATATAAGCAGCATGTGATTAAAGAGTGGTTTGCAGACTATTTTATTCACACGTCTGATATTACTTTTGATTTTACTAAGGGCAATGAGATGATTATTCATAATAAGCACGCAGAACCTTGGAAGGTTACGGTTGTGGATACAGGACTCAGTACGCAAACGGGAGGACGCATTAAGCGAGTAAAAGATTATGTCGGTGATGAAACCTTCATGGTGACTTACGGAGATGCAGTTGGAGATATAAACATTGATGAACTGCTAGCATACCATATTGAGCATGGGAAAATCGGAACAATGTCAATGTATAACTTTGGTCAGACAAAAGGCATCGTTGATGTTGGCTCGGATGGTAATATCAAAGCTTTTAGAGAAAAATCAGATTTTGACGGCAATCTCATCAATATTGGCTATATGGTTTTTGAGCCCACCATCTTTGATTATATCGAGGGTGACAGCACGATTTTTGAAAAGGAGCCGTTGACACAGTTGGTTGAAGGTGGTCAACTGGCCGGATATGTTCATAAAGGCTTTTGGCAGTGTATGGATACCTTAAGAGAAAAACAGAAGTTAGAAAAACTGTGGGCTAATGGAGAAGCACCTTGGAAGATTTGGGAGGATTAAATGAATTTCGATTTGAGTTTTTATAAAGGAAAGAAAGTATTTGTCACCGGGCACACGGGTTTTAAAGGCTCATGGCTCTGTAAGATGTTGGGGAATGCTGGCGCGATTGTCACAGGATACTCCCTGAATCCCCCAACAAATCCGTCCTTGTTTGAGATTGCAGCGATTGATCAGGATGTTCACTCTGTCATCGGTGATATCCGGGACTATCCGGTGCTGAAGGCAGCGTTTGATGAGGCACAGCCGGAGATTGTTCTCCATTTGGCGGCACAGCCCATCGTCCGTGACAGTTACAAAGATCCGGCCTATACATATGAAACTAATGTCATGGGTACAGTGAATATTCTGGAATGTGTTCGTAACAGCGATTGTGTGAGATCTTTCTTGAATGTGACCACAGACAAGGTCTATCTGAATAAAGAATGGGCATGGGGCTATCGTGAAAATGAAGAGCTGGATGGATATGATCCCTACTCCAACTCCAAGTCTTGCTCGGAACTGGTGACGCATTCCTACAAGAACAGTTTCTTTGCGGATGGTCGTGTTGCGATTTCCACGGCCCGGGCAGGGAATGTGATTGGCGGAGGTGACTTTGCCAATGATCGCATCATCCCTGACTGCATTCGAGCAGCAATGAAGCATGATGACATCGTGGTACGCAATCCGTTCTCCACTCGGCCCTACCAGCATGTTCTGGAGCCTCTGTATGCATATTTAATGATTGCAGCGATGCAGTATGATGACGGTAAATACGCTGGTTACTATAATGTAGGCCCTGAGGATGTGGACTGTTTCCAGACGGGGGCTCTGGTGAATCTGTTCGTCAGCAAGTGGGGAGAGGGCATGAAATGGGTGAACCGCTATGACGGTGGCCCCCACGAGGCAAACTTCCTGAAGTTGGACTGCTCTAAGTTGAAGGCGACTTTTGGCTGGAAGCCCCACTGGAATCTGGATACCGCCATTGAGATGGTAGTGGAGTGGAGCAAGTGCTGGGCCAATGGTGGCGACATCCGGGTTTGTATGGACGAGCAGATTAATAGTTTTATGAGATCGTAAAAGGGGAAACTATGGAGAATATACTGGTGACTGGAGCAGCTGGCTTTATAGGTTCAAAGCTGGTTGCTGAATTGATAAAACAGCAACATAAGGTTTACGCATTGATTGAAAAAGGCGACTCAATGAGTCGAGAAAAATTATACACTATTAATTCAAATATAGAAATTATTGATGATTTGCAGTATATGCTAAGAAATACAACTGCATATCCATCGTTTGATAGAATCTTTCATCTTGCGACAGTAGGCGTCAGGCCAGACTTTCATGATATTAACCTGATTTGTGATGTCAATATAAAGATGGGGTGCCAGCTGGTAGACTTCGCCAAAGAAAATCGTAGCGGCGTTCTAGTGAACTTTGGCTCTTGCTTTGAATATGGAGACCACGGAGATGTTCTTTTGACGGAAGATATGGATTGTCGTCCAGAGTCGTTATATGCGATTTCAAAGAACGCATCTACGAATCTTGTTACGGGCTATGCGAAAAATCAGCATGTCAACATGATAAATGTGAGGCCTTTTGGCGTATTCGGTGAAGGAGAAGGTCCGACAAGATTGGCACCCTCAATCATTGCTAGTTGTATGAAGGGCGAGAAGGTGAAGACTACTCCCGGGGAACAGATAAGAGACTTTGTAAATGTGAAAGATCTCGTAAAGGCGATTATCTGCCTCTCAGAATCGGAGTATAAACCATACGAGATTTACAATATCTGTTCTGATAATCCAGTCAGTGTTAGAGATTTCATAATGGAGATTGTCGATGTCTGTGGCTTTGATGTATCGCTTGTAGACTTCGGCAGTATTCCGTATAGAAAAGGTGAAGCAATGGTATTTGCTGGAAACAATAAAAAGCTTCAGAGTGTAATTCAATATGATTTCCCTCGTAATCACAGGGACGGAATACTTGATATTTACAACTCCATGAAAACAGAGGATTAAGAATTATGGCATTTGAATTCAAGAAAACAAAGATTGCGGATCTTCTTGTAATTCAGCCACATATGTATCCGGATGACCGTGGGCTATATAAGAAATGCTATGAGAGAAACATATTCGAGGAAAATGGAGTAATCTGCACCTTTACCGAGTCAAGTGATTTGTATTCAAAAAAAGGTGCATTAAGAGGCTTACATTACCAAACTATTGATTCTCAAGCAAAGCTCATTCATGTGATATCGGGTGTGTTGTTTGATGTGGCGTTAGACTTAAGAGAAGATTCCTCAACATTTGGGGAATACCACACAGAACTTCTTAGGGCGGAGGACAATAAGATTGTTTTTATCCCAGAGGGCTTTGCGCATGGTTTTATAGCATTGACTGACAATACTGTATTTTCCTACCAGTGTTCCGGCAGCTATGTTCCAGAAGCATGTGGCGGTATCAGGTGGGATGATCCGGAGTTAAATATTCCCTGGCCATTAAAAGAATATGGCGTGGAAAAGGTAATTGCAACAGAAAAAGATAAAAGCTGGCCAACATTGTCAGAATATAAGCTCAAAAATGGAATCAAATAAGCAGAAAGAAAAGGGGGGAGGAATCGATGGACATATTATATTCAAGCAGTGATAGTTATGCTTTTTTGACAGGAATATCGATTTTTTCACTATTGGAAAATAATAAGTCCTGTGACAGGATACATATCTATATTATGGATAATCATATCTCAGCAGAAAACAAAGATAAGCTGGTGGAGGTAGCGAACAACTACAAAAGGCAGATATCTTTTGTTCCGATGCCTGATATGAAAGAACTTACAGGTCAGGAAATAGATACAAGGAGATGGAATATTAGCACATTTGGTCGACTATATATGGCAAGCGCATTGCCAGAAACTGTTCACAAGGTGCTGAATATTGATTGTGATACCATCATTTTAGATTCGATAGAGCCGCTCTGGAATGCAGATATGAGTGGTAAAGTCTTTGGCGGAATGCTGGAGTGCATTAATGACCGATATAGAAAGAATGTTGGAAAAACCAGTGGCGATTATTATTTGAACGGAGGCATCGTCTTCCTGAATTTGGACGAAGTTCGTGCTGGTAGCTATGAAAAGAAGTTTACAGATTATATAACGAAATATGGAAGCAGTTTGGCGTATCTGGATCAGGATGTTTTGAATGGCGTTGTTGAACAGAGCAAAAAAATGAAGTTGCCAATGAGATATAATGTTCTATCCATCTATTTCTATGCAACTTATGAGCAGGTGCTGAGGATTCGCCGCTCAGGATCAGAGGCGTTTTATAGTAAAGAAGAATATGACCTATCTGTCCAGCATCCTGGATTGGTGCATTTCACGACATGCTTTCTGGATGGATTAAGACCATGGATAAAAGGGAATCAACACCCGTTCTTAAAGCAGTTTCTTCAGTATAAGGAAATGTCTCCATGGAAGGAAGTACCTCTCCAGGAGGATAAACGTAGCGGTTTAGTAAAGTTAATAACCGCCATGATCCGAAAAGCTCCGCGCTTCGCGTTGTGCGAAGTCGCCTCCATATTGCATGGAGTCATTATTCCAGAAAAGAACTATAGACGAATGAAACAGAAAGTAAAAGAGTGATTAAGATGCCCGAGTTTAGTGTTATTGTACCGATATATAGAGTGGAGAAGTACCTTAATAAGTGCGTTGACAGTGTATTGTGCCAGACATTCGACGATTTTGAATTGATTCTCGTTGATGACGGCTCACCGGACAGATGCGGTCAGATTTGTGATAGTTATGCATATGCTGACTCTCGAATAAAAGTTGTTCATAAAAATAATGGAGGCCTGTCAAGCGCCAGAAATGCTGGCCTTGATATTGCAGCAGGTAAATACATTATTTTTCTAGATAGTGATGATTATTGGGACGATAATACAGCCTTAGAGCATATTCATAATAATCTGGCTGAAACAGACGCAGACCTGCTTGTGTTCCCGGCCAAACGTTTCTATGAAGACGAGAATAGATTCACCTACATCTTAAATCTTGAAGTTGATCGGAATCGAATCATAGATACCAATGCAAATTGTGCGATTGAATATATGTTGGAAAACAATATCTATCGTGCTGCCGCATGGAACAAAGTAATTAGAAAATCTGTTATAGATGAGCATCTGATACGTTTCAAAGAAGGATATCTCAGTGAGGATATGGACTGGTGTGGAACTTTATTGCTATACTCGACAAGGTTCGATTTTTATAAAGAACCGTTTTATTCTTATAGACAGCAACGTAGTGGTTCTATAACGAGTAAAAAATCAGAGAAACTTGTAGCTGATAAAATTGAGCTTTGTGCAAAGGGCTACAAACAGGCTAAGGAATATCCGGATAGGAAAAAAGGAAAGCTCCTTGGTTCTTATTATGCATACGAATATGCGGTGACATTAGGGGTATCAGCAAATGTAAAGGATAAGGACACCCTTCGGCAAATGAAAAATCTTGAGCCGCTGCTTAAGCACGATATGTGTAATAAGGTAAAAAAAGTCAATAAACTACGTAGGGTAATAGGATACGAGTTAACGAGAAGAGCGCTGTGCCTTTTTGTTCAGATTAAAAAATGACACATACAGTAGGCGTAAAGTTTGTAAAGGAATTCTGGGGAGGAAAAGAGGGAAGTGCTTGGAATTAAAATAGAAGACAAAATGTCATATGAGGCTAAACTGCCATATATAGAGTATATACGAGTGTTTGCAACATTGGCGGTCGTATTTTTGCATATAGTTATGACTCTGAATAACAATTATACCGTTGAAGAGCTGGGGGTTTTTAATTATACAGTCTTTAGTGATTGTTATATGCTTGTCAAATGGGCTGTTCCTTGTTTTATTATGGTTTCAGGAGCTTTACTACTTAATCCGGATAAACAAATTAGTGTTAAAAAAACAGGAAAGTATATCTGGAGAATGCTTTTGGTTCTTCTGACTTTTGGAGTTGTCTATGCTCTAATGGAGTTAGTCTTCATAGAGAAGACAATAGATGCAAGGATTTTAGGTAGAGCATTGCTGAACACGGCGGAAGGCAATACATGGTCTCATATGTGGTACATATATGCTCTGATTCCAATATACATTATAATGATGCCACTGAAGGATTTTATCCGGGTACAAAATAGAAAATCAATCAGAATTTTTATTGCTGTATTGTTTGTTGGAAACTTCCTGATTCCGACTGTCAACACCTTGTGTGGAACAGATCTTAAAACCTTTATGCCTGTCAATGAGTATGTAACTTACCTCATTATAGGCTACTATATTTCAACCATTCCAAATGATTCAAAGCTGTTTCAGAGGCCGATTTACATAGCGGGGGGTATCGCAACTATCGGTATGATTGGAATCGAGACATATTCCTTGGTAGTGCACAACGAAGTTGCGGCTGTCAATCACGCGTCAGGTGAGATCTTGACATTGATCCAGTCGGTATCTGTGTTTATGTTAATTAAGATTGTGTTTGAGCACAGAGAAACCACTTATTTGGTACAAGCGGTATCGCAATATTCGTTTGGAATATATCTGATACACCCATTTTGGATTAACTTGATTTATAAAGTGCTGAAAATCAACCCACTATCGATGCCGATTGGAATCGGGATTGTTGTGCTGTTTGCTGTTGTATTTGTATTGTCTTTTATATCAGCATGGCTTGTAAAGAGACTGCCGGCGATAAAGAACATTATTTAGGAGAGAATTGTTATGAATGATGTAAGGTTCAGCATCATTGTACCGGTGTACAATGTTGAAAAATATCTTGATAGATGCATAAGTAGCATATTAAATCAAACGTATAAGAATCTTGAAATTATACTGGTTGATGATGGTTCTACAGATTTGTGTCCTCAGCTGTGTGATAAATACGCGGAAATAGATCGAAGAATACAAGTTATACATAAGAAAAACGGAGGACTTTCTAGTGCAAGAAATGCAGGTATAGACATCGCCACAGGTGATTTTATTATGTTCGTGGATTCAGATGACTATATTTCGGAGTTGACATGCGAAAAAATAGTTAAAAACATTGCGCCAGATGTTGATATTATTTCCTTTCAATTCAAAAGAGTTTATGATGATGAAACTAAGAATGAGATAGTAGAAGAACAAAATACTGTGAAGATTGTGGAAGGAAATGAGCTTTTTAGAAATTACATAAACAGAACTGATTTCACCCATATGGTGTGTGATAAAGCGTATAGAAATAGTTTGTTCACAGACGTTCGTTTTATCGAAGGACGACTTGCGGAGGACATGGCATGTAGTTATCTTTTATTTGGAAGGGCTAGACGTGCGATTGCAATTAAGCAAGTTTTTTATTACTACTATACCAGGAATGGCAGCATTATGGGTCAAGGGGGACAGAAACTTATTCTGGATGCGTATAAAGGAGAAACTGAGGCCTATAATTATGGAAATAAATATTTTCCGGAGTTTAAGATTGAGAATAATACTAGATATATGAACCAAAGTATGAAAACGTATTTAAAGCTAAAATACAAATGTAAAGATATGAGTTCAAGAAAAAATCTTAATGTGATTTCAAAAAATATTTCTAAGATAAGTAAAAAGGGGCTGCCGAAAGAGACACTATTATTTTATGTGTGTTTTTCTATCAGCAAGCCTATGGCTTGGAAAGTTTTTGAAACTTTCAAGTTAAGTTGATCTAGAATAAAGGTTTAATACGAAGAATGAGGATGTATAGGAGATTGGAGTAAAATGGAATGACACCTTATTATATTACATTTTTAATTTCGTGTTTGTTTTGTTATGTCGGTGAACGGTATCTGTGTAAAAGCGATAATACTTTTCAGGTGGCTACATCTGATAATTTCTGGACAAAAAAACATGTAATCGCTTCTGATATAACACTGCAAGTAAAACATATTTTAAGTTCCACGAAAAGGAAGAAGCTGAAAATAAGTAAATCTTTTTTTTACCTCTCACTAAGTGTGCTAACGGTTTCAATTTTAGCTGGACTAAGAGATTATTCCATTGGAACAGATATCATGGCTTACGGAAATGATTTGTTCTATCGTTTCGATAATGGCGCTCCGTTGTTTCAAACAATTCAGCGTATTACGAAAATAGAGCCGTTGTACTTAACACTCTGTTGGATATCTGCATTACTGGGGACTTCCCCACACATGCTCTATTTCCTTACAGGTTTGATCATTTACGGTTTTGTGATGGCAGGACTGGTCCATTATAGTGATGAATTTCCACTGACTTTATCATGGTTAGGTTTTCTGTGTTTGTTATATGGAAACACGTATAATGCAATGAGACAATCATTAGCACTCGCAATAGGATTTTGGTCATTACATTTTCTTAAAGACGGGAAGACAATTAAGTTTTTTCTCGGAGTAGTTGTGGCTTCCTTTTTCCACACTACAGCCATAATATACATAGCAATATATGCATTGTCATTGATACTGAAAACCAATAATAAGCCATATATTAAGGTGTTGATGATTGCTGGTGTCATTCTGGCGATGTATTCATTTAATGAATTGTTAACTCTTTTTATCAATTTCGGAATTTTCAACGCAAAAATGGAAAGGTATTTAATCAAAGATATTGATGCTGCATTTAGCTTAAATGCTATTTTAATTAGATTGCCTTTTCTATTCCTGATTTTGTTAGATTTTAAAAGTTTTATAAAACCAAAATTTAATAAGATGAAAGCATTTGAACGAGCGAATAAGGGCGATTTTTATCTTCTTATGGTTCTTATGGAGTTAATGACGACTCTGATGACGGTTTTTGTCTCTACCCTATATAGAATCGCGCTTTACTTTGTAATGTTTAGGTGTATGTCCTATGCGAGAATTTGCAAAGTGAATAAAATAATGAACAACAGAATTTTCAAATGCGTCTTTCTTATAATCTATTTATTGATTGTATTTATATACCAAAATCAGATAAAGGGCGATAATCAGATTTATCCGTATACATTTGGAGACTTTTAAAAATAATTTATTGGAGAATCCAGAACGAAGCTTGTCAGTGCAATAATTACAACTCTTGGACGCTTAAGTTTATTTTTACGTATTAGTTTAAATATCTCGACCTATCCGTCAGATTGTCAAAAGGCCCTCGCTGCGGAGTGAACGGATTGGCAGCGTGGCATTTACCTTCGAGAGAATAGTTCTCACAGTGTCCACCACAGGATGAAACAGGGACTGCCCTTCCTGTTCGAGAGAGACGAACATCGCAAGATACTGGTTAAGGTACTTAGTGGAAACTCCATTGAAATGTTCCAGCATTTCTTACAATTTGCTATGTAGGCTGTTGACCGTATTCAGATGGTATACCTTGTTATAGTCAGTGTGAGAATTCAGAACTACCTTCACACAATGCTTTTTTTCCACCAGCTTATTGTAAGTAGTAGCTCCATTGCACTGAAAGATACTGTTCTCCGCAATCCGATTACCGATTGCATCTTCGATATTCTCAGCACTCGGTTTTGCTCGGTTTACGCATCCGGCAACAACGTTGTTATCCCTGTCAGCAGCAACGCAAGTGCACATTTACTCGCTGGAAAGGACTCGTTTTGTTGCGGTTTCTCTGCGTTTTTTGGGCTTTCTCCCGGTTACATGGATGCCTTTTGTGCTTCCAGGACGTAGGTTTCATCCACTTCAATCAAGCTTCTCAGCATATCATCCTGTGCCGCTTTTTCCAGAAAGACAAGTAGCTTCTGGGCATGAAAAATACGGTTGTATGGCAGACAGAGATATGCTCGACGCATTGATCCAGCGTTTTCAGAGAAAGCGTGTCCTCAATGAACACCGCCCATTTATCCTCGCTCTGGTGAGAGTATGCGGTGATTTTGCCGGCATCATAGATAAACTTTTTTCGGCAAGCCATGCACTGAAACCGCTGCTTCCTACCAGAGAAGCCCTTCTTGACGAAACATGCCGAAGCGCTGTTGGAGCAGTGTAACTTTTGGGTGTTGTATCACTCAGATCATCCTAAACGATAAGTAATTCCTCTGCCATCTTCCGAATCTGCTCCACCTGGTACTCACTCAACTGCCCGATCATGCTTAGCAATTCAGTTTTTCTCATAGTCTTTCGACACATCTCTCTTTGATGTTGCGATTATACTAGGTAATATGACCAATACTACGGACATGGTCCAGGTTTCTAAACTAACACATATTTTTAATATTTATTGGACATTTTGGCTCAATGAAAATGTTTGTGTTGTTGGAGATTATGAGACAAGCAGTATCACGCAACAGGCATAGGTTTCTGAACACTCCACTCCCTTGTCTACATCCCCTTGGGGCGCAGAGTGCATATTTCAACACATTGACTGCAAGAGACTTTCGGATAACAAAATGTAATCGCATAAGTTTTTCGTTGATTCTAAATTTTTAGATTATAGGAGTTTGGTACTAAGAGATGAAAATTTAACAACTATGCTAAAGTTATTATATATATCTTCTTATTTTGGACAAATAGGAATAAAAATAGCATTTGGAGTAAAGTATTTATTAAAAAGGCATATAACTAGTATAATGCACAACTAGAGTGTTTTTTAAAGTCGAATCCATGACAGATACAAAATAAAACTCACAAAACCAAAAGGAGAATCAATATCTGATGTCGGATCTCTCCTTATACTAAATAAAGAGTGATTGGTATGGATCGACGTTATGAAGTTATCGATAAACAATGGAAAATTATAGAACCCCATTTAGGAAATAAGGCTAAGTGGATGGGAAGGCCGCAAGCAGGCAACCGGAACTGTTCAATGGTGTAAAATGGATCTTGAAAATTGGTGTTCCTGGAGTGATTTACCAGAATGCTATGGAACATGGGAGACTGTGGTATAAGCGTTTTGCTCAGTGGCAGAAGAATGGCAAACTAAAAGCATTGCTTGTCCAATTTCGATAAGATGTAGACATATAGGGTTTATGCATGTATGGCACCTAATATCAAATCAGATAAAGCCAGCGATTGAACAAAAAAGGGACGTAGATAGCGTCCAAAAATAGTCTATTGGTGTTAGTCGTGGAGGACGATCCACTAAAATTCATGCATTTGTAGATGGATTGGGCAATTGTTGTGTCTTGATGCTAACAGGAGGGCAAGCCCATGATAGCTTTATGATGAATTCAGTATTGGATTAGTTCGATATTTCCAAAAATGTAATTTTTGCAGACAAGGTATATGGTTCTACTGAAAATTGGAATTATATCTTTGTCCGGTCTGCTGAGTATTGCATGCTGCCAAAGAGGGTTTATCAAGGCCTTGGGAATGTGGCTATTTCCGCTAAAAAGATCGGCACTTGGTAGAGCGCTTCTTTATGAAATTTAAAGATTATCGTAGAGTGGCTATGCGTTTCAACAAACTTGCACGGTGATTCTCGGGCAAGGTATAATTATTCAATTGGATTGTCTAGCTTGTATCATCACTCAACACTAGGTATTTTAGAAACACACCCTAGTATTTTAGGAATAAACTAATACAGAGAAGTGTGCTTATTTTGTAATGAAACATAAATGACAGAGGCGTATGAGACATTACCTAATATGCATGTTATTGAAATTACAAAGTTTCTTATTAGTTAAGAAGACGAGATATAACATTTGTGCCGTTTTCTTCTTTATTGTTGATTGTTTGTATTATGAACGATACATACTATGAAAGATTTGCTGAAATTTCCATTTTATGAGGGAGGATTATATGAAAATATGTATTTTATCTATGCAAAAAGTTGATAATTACGGTTCTTTATTGCAGGCATACGGACTGAAAAAAATTTTGGAAGAATTTGGAGGTAATGTTGATTTTTTAGATATTAAATTCATTGATGGTGATCACAAACTTCTTCCTAATGAGAATGCAGATTATCATGATAATGATGGAAAATCTAAGTTGAAAAAACTATTTAATAGAAGTGTATTAACTTTCGTCCGAAATAGGATAATTAATAAAGCATTTGTGAAAAAATGTGATCTTTTTCGAAGAGAATATCTTGATATTGATCGTAAATCAGCCCATTATGATCTATGTATTATTGGTTCGGATGAAGTATTCAATTGCCTGAATGCTGGATGGTGGGGTTATACATCACAGTTGTTTGGCAACGTATCAGAGTCTGACGCTATCATTACATATGCAGCTTCCTGTGGCGCAACAAAATATGAAAATCTTCCTAATGCTATAAAGGAAAGCATAGGTAATGCTTTTCAAAGGATTAGAGGCTTTTCTGTAAGAGACGCCAATACTTACGAATTTGTAAAACATTTTGGCATTAAAAATATATCTAGCCATTTTGATCCTGTATTGATTTATGATTTTGATAAAGAGGTTGAAGAAAGTGAAATTCCTAGTCTACCAAAACACTACTGTGTAATATATAGCTATCCGTATAGATTCTATAAGCAAGATGAGATTAGCAAGATATTGGATTTTTGTAATTCTCGTAATTTAACACCAATAGCTGTTCAAGGCGGTCAAACCTGGTGCAAAGAATTTATTGCCTGTAATCCATTTGAATGTTTAAAAGTATTTCAAAACGCCGATTTTGTTATCACAGATACTTTTCATGGCACAATCTTTTCGGCAAAGTATGCGAATAAATTTGCAGTGATTACAAGAGAAAGTAACTATAATAAACTCAGTGATTTAATAAAGAGATTAGGTATTGAAAGTCATCTGGTAGATGATTTGTCACAGCTTAAATCGGTTTATAGTTTGGAAAAAGAGTCTGAAGCAATAAAAAAAGTTATAGAAACCGAAAGAAATAATACCTATAAATACTTGGAGAAATATATAGATGGAGAGTAGAACAAAATATCTATTTAAAAATACAGCAATTTTTACCATAGGAAATTTTGCAACAAAAGTTATCTCCTTTTTTCTTATTCCATTATATACAAATGTTTTAACAACATCAGAGTATGGAACTGTTGATTTGGTTGTTACAATTTCGACAATTGCTGTACCAATCATAACATTAAATATAATGGAAGCCGTAATGCGTTTTAACCTGGATAAAGACGCAGATAAGGATAAAATCACAAAAATAGGTATTGTTATTTTATTCTTTGGCATACTGTTTGGATTGATATTAATTCCATTATGTGGACTATGGAATCAAATATCTTCGCTAAGTGTTCTTGTCTATTTTTATGTAATTTGTTCTGCATCCAGCCAGTTTTTTCTTTGTGATTTAAGGGGAAAAGAACTATTAATTCAATATAGTATAGGAAATGTCCTAAACACCTTACTAATAGCAGGCTTTAATATTCTGTTTTTGTTGGTATTTAAATTGGGAATTGCCGGATACCTATTAGCATATATAATCGCCAATGCTATTGTCGCAGTTTATGCTTTACTAATTGGCAAGGGCTATAGAGCTATTACCGCATGTTTTGATAAACAAAAGATGACGGAAATGTTAAAGTATTCTATAGTATTAATACCAAACTCTTTTATGTGGTGGGTAATGAATTCTTCTGATCATGTTATGGTTACTAGTATGATAGGAGCTGCTGCAAATGGTATCTATGCAATTTCATATAAATTACCAACGTTGATTTCGACTTTCACTGGAATATTTAATCAAGCGTGGAGTTACTCGGCAATTAGAGAAGAAGGTGCTGAGGATGAAGAATCATACAATAATAAAGTGTTTAAGTCAATGGTTGCTATCATTATGGTTGTTGGTATATTGATGATGTTAACTATTAAACCCTTTTTGAAAGTATACGTGGCGGAGGATTATTATTCAGCTTGGAAGTATACCCCTTTTTTGATTATCGGGTGTGTATTCATGACATTAGGAACATTTATGTCAACTAGCTATATAGTTCACAAAGATAGCAAGGGCTTCTTGATTTCAGGTACATTTGGTGCACTGTTTAATATAGTTCTAAATTTTCTGCTTATCCCGGGAATTGGCGTTTATGGAGCTGCCTTTGCTACCTGCGTTAGTTATATTGCGGTATTTACATTTCGAGCATTTCACACTAGAAAATATATACATTATAAAGTAGTAACCTTTGAGTTTTTGCTTGGCACAATTGCCTTGGTAGTTTCTGGCGTGATGATGTATTTTGATAATATTTGGTCATTAATGATACAAATACTTATTACGTTTATAATTGTATATTCTTTTAAGGGGACATGGCTGCCTATTCTCCAAGCAATTGTAAGGAAGGTTTAAAAATCATGAAAACAGTATGTAATGAAAATATGTGTTCAGGATGTATGGCATGTATTGATATATGTCCAAAACAGGCAATTCATATTAGTGATACGCTGAAAGAATATAATGCTATAATAGACGATTCAAAGTGCATAAATTGCAATCTATGCCATAATGTATGCCAGTTTAATAATGCTCCTGTGCTGAAAAAACCAATCAAATGGTATGAAGGTTGGGCTCAAGATGAAATAAGGAAGAACAGTTCTTCAGGTGGGGCAGCAACAGCACTTATAAATTCATTTGATAGCGATATTTGCTCTTGTGTGTTTAAAGAAGGCAAGTTTATCTTTGAGTTTGACAATGGTGATAAAGAAAAATATTCTGGTTCAAAGTATATAAAAAGTAGTCCTATCGGAGTATATAAAGAAATCAACAAAAGAGTTAAACTTGGAAGAAAGGTTCTTTTCATCGGCTTGCCATGCCAATGTGCAGCGGCAAGAAACTTCACAAAAGACAATGATAATCTTTATACGGTAGATTTGATTTGCCATGGCACACCTTCTCCTCAATTATTAGATATGTACTTGAAGGAAAAAGGTATTACTATGGATGAGTTAAAGAATATAAGGTTTAGAAATAAAACTATATTTGGATTAAGCTCTAATGAAGTGAGAATTTCACCTCCGAGAGTTCAAGACTGTTACACCTTTGCTTTTTTGTCAAGTCTTGACTATACAGAGAATTGTTATTCATGTAAATATGCTTGCACAGAACGCGTTTCTGATATAACTATTGGCGATTCATGGGGATCAGAACTTGCTGAATATGAGCAGCAAAAAGGAGTATCTTTGCTCTTGTGCCAGACCGAGAAAGGTATTGAACTTGTTAATGAGTCTGGAATGTTTTTAAAAGATGTGGATTTGGATAAAGCGGTTGATGCGAATCATCAATTAAGACATCCATCAATAGCACCAGATAAAAGGGATGCGTTTTTTTCAAAATTAAACCATGGTTTTACAAAGACAATCAGGGAATTATATCCCCAATTTTATTATAAGCAGGAGTTAAAAGCCCTTCTCGTAAAAATGAAAATTCTGCATGGGGAGGAGTAAACTGTATTCATAAGTGTGGACACGGAAGATTTTATATACCCGCAATAATGAATTCATAAAGGGTCAAAAGCAAGAATCTAAAAGTGTTTTTATGACGATTGGAGAAAAGATCAAATACTTAGGAGTTACTCTGGGTAAAACAGCGTGTAAAATCAAAAAATAAAGGAAGGTAAACTGCCAATGAAGTATAGCAGTACATTAGATATTTCTAAATATATTTTATCTTTAATGATAGTGGCAATACACTCAGCTCTATTTCCCAATATTTTATATCCATGGTTAAGACTTGCCGTGCCATTGTTTTTCATTATCTCCTCGTATATTTTGTTTTATAGGATTAAAGCGGAGGGTGACGAACGTGCAAGTAATTTAGTTAAGAATTATATTAAAAGAAATCTTCAATTATATTTATTTTGGTTTATTTTACTTTTTCCTATAACAGTTTATGTAAGGTGTTCTTGGCTTGATGGCGGATTAATTGCCTTTTTTAAAACGTTTATTCCACAATTGTTATTTTCCTCAACTTTTGTTGCGTCATGGTTTATTATTGCCTCGGTATGGGCTGTTATAATCCTCTTCTTTACAAGAAAGATTAGTTGGAAAATTATGTTACCGGTATTGTCAGTGGTCTATATCATATGTTGTCTTAGATCAAGTTATTATTTTCTTTTGGAGGGGAATGATGTCATAAGTAATATAGTATATTACTATGAATCAATTTTTACATCACCTGTGTTTAGTTTTCCGGTTGCAACATTTTGGATGTATATAGGTAAGCTATTTACAGAATTAAAGGGTAAGACAGCCTTTAGTAAACAAATTTTGATAACAGGCGTAGTTGTTTTTGCAGTTTGCCTCTGGATTGAATGGACAGTAGTTATTAAACTGGGTGGCTTTAATAATAATGATTGCTATATTTTTTTGGCGCCATTAGTATTTTGCATCTTCGCATTGATGAAAGATATTGATATTAATTGTAAATACTCTAAAATACTAAGAACAATTAGTACTGTTACATATCCACTCCACGCCTCTTTAGTAGTGATTGTTTCGGGAGTATTTTCTCACTTAATTGGTTTGAATTACTCGTGGCTTAATTTTATAATAACTGTTATATGCTGCCACCTTGCCACGTTTATCATTTTGAAATTAGAGAATATTCGATGGTTGAGATTCTTAAAATACTCGCATTGACAAGAACATAAAAACCCTTGACAAACAACCCCATTTTCCAATAACCCGTTTATCTTTTGGTTTGTTTTGATGTGGATTTTATCATTGATTTTGTAATCCAGAAACTAACCTGTCAAAACTATTCGGCAAAAGTGCAAATAATATCTAATTTCACTTGATTCGAAATGCCGGTGTTTTATAAAAAATGACAGCATGTGAATACCACCCCAAAATTGGTCTGCACTAGTCAACATATTTTATAGCGTTTCTTTACGGCTACATGTCAAGGGCAAGTCGCTAATGCGGTGTCTGGTATTTGTCTTTGAATCCGAATCTATGAACAGATTATGTCGAATACTTTTCACGGTACTGCTTCGGAGTAAGATAGCTAAGGGCATAAGACGGACGTTCTTCATTGAAGAACCTGATATATTCATCTACTTCATCGTGAACCAGTCGTTCACCTGTGACATGAAAATCCATAAAAAGCTCTGCTTTGATCCAGCCATTGATGGATTCCATTGCGCTATTATCGGTTGGAGTTCCTGCTCTGGACATGGATCTTGTCACATACATTGGAAGAAGATCGTTATATGCCTTTGAAGCATAAACTGATCCTTGATTGGAATGAAGAATCATCTGGTATTCTTGCTGCTGCACTTCGCGGTCACTAGGGTCAGACCCCATGAAATACCAATAAAATAAGTGAACATATCCTAAAAGTTTTCTAAAGAAAGTATAATATGAATTTTCAGTGGGTATTTGAGTCGGAACCTATGAATATAGCTAGACGGAACAATAGAATTATTTTGAGTCACAGATATAGAGATACTCGATTTAGGCGGAAAAAACTGGAAGAAGTTCACAATGTATGTACCCGGAGTAGCCCCTTATAATTTTTATCTTTTATATATTTCTCAAGAGTGCTATAATATGGATATATTTTTAGCCAGGAGGATAAAATATGCTGTCAATTAATCAGCTTATGAAATATTTGAGAAATCATCATCAGATTACAGTTAAAAGCAATCAGGCACAGTTTTTACGAAATATTGGCTATTACCACGGATACAAGGGGTACCGTTTCATTCGCAACCCAAACCATCGTATCCCTTTTTCGTCTCTGGATGAGGTTATAGCATTAAATAAATTTGATATGCAGCTAAAAACCACAATTTATCCGAAAGTAATGTTTATTGAAAATGCATTGAAAAGTTATGTGATTGAAGCTGTGCTTCAAGACAGCAAATCGGAAAATCTTGATGTCATTTTTAATAAATCCATCACAGCTTACCAATCCTATGCTCCTGGAAGTAAGCAATATCATAAGCAATATGTTAAGCGGATGAATCTTAAGGGAAAAATTAACAATGCACTTTTGCGTGATTACTCAAATAAGAAGCAAACAGTCAATCATTTCTTTGATTCAGATCGCCCAATTCCTATCTGGGCTGTTTTTGAGTCTCTGGCGCTTGGAGAGTTTGGAACCTTTTTTGCCTGCTCAAATTTAAATATCAAATTAAAAACTTCAAGTATTCTTCACTTACCAAGTAATCTTGATGCGGATGGAAAAATCACCGAATATATGATTTATGCTATCAAGGATTTGCGGAATGCAGTTGCGCATAATAACACTATTTTTGACACCCGGTTTCAAACAAGTACAATAAACGGACGCCTTAACGCGCTGCTTGAAGCAGAGGTAGGAATTACAGGACTTGACTTTAAATATATTGATGCTTACATAATCCTAATTACTTATATGCTAAGAAAGATGGGAGAAACCAAAACAGCTTGCAAGCAATTTGTGAGTTCCTTTGTTGAGTGCACAGATTTATTAAGAACGCAGATTTCTCCGAATATTTGTAATCAAATTCTTGGGACTCAGCAGAGGGCACATTTGAATCAGCTACAAAATTTCATTAGCAATTCTTAAAAATTCTTGCATAATTTTATTTCGTGTGGTATATTATAGCTATGAATTGCGGTGGTCGTCTTCGGACAACATCTTGAAAGAGCCTGATGCGTCGGGCTCTTTTTTCGTTTACGTGCCAATAGGGTATTCATGGTCGTAAGTAGGTAATCATCCGTATCTGTTTTTTCGTTTTTTATTCTGCTACACATTGGAATCAGACCCCATGTTGATTTATACTTAAAACTGACCCAGTTTTAACGAGGAAAATTGACCCACCAACAGCAGTGGCAATGAGTAAGTAGAACTGGTCTTGATTACACTGTACCTTGAAAATTTAATACTCAGAATTGACCCACCCGATAGAGAACGATACACTTCTCTCTGTATGCACCAATACAAGAGAGGAGGTTTGAAAGAAGGTGTATGATTTGCAAGATTGGGCAGCTGTTCAGCGAGTTTATAAACAGACAAGATCAAAACGAGCAACTGCAAAAATACTTGGAATGTCCAGAAATACCGTTAGGAGTCTTTTAGAAGAAAAAGAGGCACCGGTGTATAAACGGACAGTTTAGGAACATTGGGGTCAACATTGGGGTCAGACCGTGCGTCCAGGTAAGGGTATATAGTCCGGTGGGTGGAAGCCCCATCAAATAAGTTGCTAACCACAGCATTTGAAGCGAGTCTTGAGTCTGCCGTGGTAACGTTGCAGGCTAAGCGTAGACAGCAAGATAACAGGGATAGCTATTGAGCACCGAAATCCCAAAGTCACCAGAGGGTCGACATCGTGGTCTGGATGGAAGACAACATATGTATTTATGCTAACTTCCCAGGAATTGTCATACTCAATCTGATTTCTTATATTATCAAACTGGTTTTTTCTTTATAAAATCAACGTTTTTCGCACATTTCTCTTGCAAATGTGCGGATTTTTTGCTATACTTATTGAGTAGGATTTCTAACTTATGAGGTACAAAAAATGTACTACGATTTTTTAGTGAAAATCCCGGAAAACACCGGCAAAATCTCCAAAAACAAGCGTAAGGATGTCACTTACATCGAATA
>NZ_JBQHWC010000029.1:0-35184 GCF_052064155.1 Blautia sp. HCP3S3_C12
TTCATAACAACCATCCTTTCGTTGATGAGAATAGTATATCACATATTTAGTTTAAAATATATGGTACTTATTTAATTTATGTTATACTAGTTTTGCAATGGAATGCGAAAAGGAATCGAAGGGAGCGTATTTATATTTCCTATGATTCTACGAAACAGAAGAAACGTATTATCAAAAAAGAGCAGATGCAGCAGCACCTACTCTTTGTAGTGTTAATATTCACCAATGTCGAACAGCTCGTCAAAGGTTATCTTCAGATTCGGAAACATAACCAGATGTAAATCTTCTTTATTCTGGGTTGTGACAGTCTTATAAAGATACGGATAACCAGTGCCATCTTCTTTGAAATCGAAGAGATAAATCTCTACAGATTTTTTTCTCCAGTCAACGATCCAATACTCAGAGACACCGACCTTGCAATAAATATCCATCTTTTCATGTCGATCATATTCTTCTGTGGCATTGGACAAAACTTCCATCACAAAGCGGGGAATGCCAGTGAAAGAAATGTTCTTACGGTCTCTCAGGTTACAGATGATTGATACGTCAGGAATGATTACTTTATCATCATTTTCACGCCATTCATACTGAACACCATCACCAAAGACACGACATAAGCTGTCTTTGATTTGGCTGCCGATCTTGATAACAAAGTTATTGATAACCATAGAATGTTCCAGGTAAGTTTTACTTAAATCTTCAATTGGTAGTGCATTACTCATATTGCCGCACCTCCTTGATATGTTGATATAATTATAATATTTTGCAAGATGTTAGTCAAGGATATGAGCTGCTGAAAGAGAGTGCAGATGAGTCTGAGAAATATAAGGCCTGTCACTGTTGTGTAAACGGTTGACAGATGGAATTTCCAATGATAATATAAATTCATTCGACATAAAAAATATTCAGTTGTATTTTTTATATATAGATGTGTGAAAAAACAGTATAAAATACGACAACAGGAGGGAAAAAGATGGAGAACGAAACAGTTTCCAAAAATTTTATTGAGAATATTATTGATAAAGATTTAGCAGAAGGTGTTTATGACACCGTGCATACGCGTTTCCCGCCGGAACCGAATGGATATCTTCATATCGGTCATGCGAAATCTATTCTTTTAAACTATGGTCTTGCACAGGAATATAACGGCAAGTTCAACATGCGTTTTGATGATACAAACCCGACCAAAGAAAAGAGTGAGTTTGTAGAATCCATCAAGGCAGATATCAAATGGCTTGGTGCAGACTGGGAAGACAGACTGTTTTTTGCATCTGATTATTTCGGACAGATGTATGAAGCAGCTGTAAAGCTGATCCAGAAAGGCAAAGCCTATGTATGTGACCTGACTGCAGATCAGATTCGCGAATACCGCGGAACTCTTACAGAGCCAGGTAAAGAAAGCCCATATAGAAACAGAAGTGTAGAAGAGAACCTGCAGCTTTTCGAAGAGATGAAAGAGGGCAAATATGCAGACGGAGAGAAAGTGCTCCGTGCCAAGATCGATATGGCATCTCCGAATATGAATATGCGTGACCCGGTTATCTATCGTGTTGCTCATATGACACACCACAGAACCGGTGACACATGGTGCATCTATCCAATGTACGATTTCGCTCATCCTATCGAAGATGCCATTGAGGGAATCACACATTCTATCTGTACCCTAGAGTTTGAGGATCACAGACCGTTGTATGACTGGGTTGTAAAAGAACTGGAATATCCGCAGCCACCGAAGCAGATCGAGTTTGCAAAACTGTATCTGACAAATGTAGTTACAGGTAAACGTTATATCAAGAAACTGGTAGAGGAAGGCATCGTAGACGGATGGGATGATCCGCGTCTGGTTTCCATCGCAGCACTGCGCCGCCGTGGATTTACACCGGAATCCATTAAAATGTTTGTGGAGCTCTGTGGTGTATCTAAGGCAAACAGCTCTGTTGACTATGCAATGCTTGAATACTGCATCCGTGAGGACCTAAAACTGAAACGTCCACGTCTGATGGCTGTTCTTGATCCGATCAAGCTTGTGATCGATAATTATCCGGAAGGTGAAGTAGAATATCTGGAAGCTCCGAACAATATGGAGAATGAAGAACTGGGAACCCGTAAAATACCGTTTGGCAGAGAACTCTATATTGAGAGGGAAGACTTTATGGTAGATCCGCCTAAGAAATATAAGAGAATGTTCCCAGGTACAGAGGTTCGTCTTATGAACGCATATTTCGTAACCTGTACAGGATATGAAGCTGATGAAGATGGAACTGTACGTGTTGTGCATTGTACTTATGACCCTGCAACAAAGGGTGGCAATGCACCGGATGGCAGAAAAGTAAAAGGAACCATTCACTGGGTGGAAGCAAGCCAGGCAGGAAAAGCAGAAGTACGTCTCTATGAGAATATTGTAGATGAGGAAAAAGGCGTATATAATAAAGAGGATGGTTCTCTGAACGTAAATCCGAATTCTCTGACAAAAGTTACCGCATATGTAGAGCCTGCACTTATGGAAGCAAAAGGCTATGACAGCTTCCAGTTTGTAAGAACAGGATTTTTCTGTGCAGATATCCATGACTCCAAAGAAGGTGCTCCGGTATTTAACCGCATTGTATCTCTGAAGAGCTCATTCAAACTGCCGAAAGCCTGATAAGGAATGTGCTTCATAGTAAGAACTTAAAGTTGAAATAACTATTATATAATGAAATAGCTATTATATAAATAAAACGGATCAATCTGAATAGTATCAGACGGATCCGTTTTTTTTATGTTGTTATGTTATTCTGCGTCAATATCTGCTTTAACGTCAGCTTTGGTATCTGTTTCAGTATCCTGAATAGTGCCAGTTTTTACATCATCAGAGCTTTCAGCCTCTTCGTCAGTTTCGGCATCATCAGAGCTTTCGGCCTCTTCGTCGGTTTCAGTGATGTCACCCTGGTCTAAATCAGCGTCCCAGGATTCGAAATCTTCAGCACTTTCCTGCGGAGCTTCTTTTTCCTCTTCTTCATCGGAGTCAAAGGCGATATCAAATGCATCGTCAAAATCCTCTGTAAAATCCTCATCTTTTGTATGAGGATGTTTTTTTATGATTACTGCTGCCACTGCACCGGCTGCTGCCGCGGTCAGGGCACCTACTGCTACAAATCCCCAATATTTATTAAGCTTTGCCATAATAATACTCCTTTCTGATATTAGTCAATTCGCATATGAATAAAGATATTTTAATACATTTCTGTCAAAAAGAAAAGGGGTAAGTTTTGGCTTGTTCACGATCCGACAAAAAGCAATAAAAATCGGTTGCGTCAGAGAAAGATACAAGGTATACTATGACAGGAAAGAAGAGGATACATTATGAGAAAAATTATTTTGGCATCTGCTTCCCCGAGAAGACGAGAGCTGTTGACTCAGGCAGGAGTGACCTTTTCAATCATACCTGCTCACGGAGAGGAGAAGCGGACTTCGGATGAGCCGGGAGAGGCAGTACAGAAGCTGGCTTTTGATAAGGCAGCATCTGTGGCAGAAGAGCTTGGGGAATGCGAGGAAAAGACACTGGTCATCGGTTCGGACACAGTTGTGGTTTTTCAAAACCGCATTCTGGGCAAGCCGGCAGATGAGGAGGATGCAGTTCATACTTTGCAAAAGCTTCAGGACAATACACATCAGGTGTATACGGGAGTGACGGTACTGGAGAAAAAGCAGGGACAATGGATAGAACATACCTTTTATGAGAAAACAAATGTGGAATTTTATCCGGTGTCTGAGAATGAAATCAAGGCTTATGTATCTACCGGAGAACCTATGGATAAAGCCGGAAGTTACGGAATCCAGGGCAGATGGGGAATTTATGTAAAGGGAATCTGCGGTGACTATAATAATGTGGTGGGACTGCCTGTGGCAAGGCTTTTCCATGAAATGAAGAAGCTGGGAATCTCCCTTGTGGATTAAAATACAGACAGAATAAAGAGGATGATACAAAATGATAAAAGCAGGTATATTTGATCTGGACGGAACTCTGGCATATACACTGGATTCCATGGCATATATTGCAAATGAGGTAATGAAGAAGCTGGGACTTCGCCCTCTTCCTCTGGATAATTTCCGCTATTACTGCGGAGAGGGTGCGGATATGCTGGTGCGCAGGGCGTTGAAGGATGCGGGAGATCCGGAGCTGGTTCATTATGAAGAAGCACGGAAAATGTACAGAGAGAGGTTTGACGAAGACCCGCTGTATAAGGTGACCAGGTATGATGGAATGCAGTCAACGGTAGAGGAACTGAGAAAAAAAGGAATGAAGCTAGCTGTATGCTCCAATAAACCCCATCCAGCAGCACTGAAGGTAATGGATTACCTTTATCCGGGAATTTTTGACCTGGTGATTGGACAACAGGAAGGAATCCGCCGTAAACCTGCACCGGATGCACCGCTTCTTGCAGCAAAGAAGCTTGGGGTAAAGCCGGAAGAGTGTATGTATATCGGGGATACCGGTACAGACATGCAGACTGGCAAAGCGGCTGGAATGTTTACCATAGGTGTATTGTGGGGCTTTCGTGACCTGGAGGAACTTAATGCCAACGGAGCTGATCTGGTGGCAGAGAAACCGACAGATTTATTAAAGATATGTGAGGAATACCAAAATGATTAAACTGATCGCCAGTGATCTGGACGGAACCTTACTTTTGAACAAGGCCCAGACCCTGCCAGAGGATCTTTTTCCTTTGATCAGGGCACTGAATGAGCTGGGAATCCGGTTTGTGGCAGCCAGTGGACGCCAGTATCCCAATATGAAGAGATTGTTTGCACCGGTTGCTTCGGATATTTCTTTTATCTGTGAGAATGGCGCACTGGCAGTGGAAAAGGGTCAGGTTCTTTATCAGGATCGATTTGATAAAGAATTGGCAAATGAGATTCTTACTGCAATTATAGAAAAAAAAGACGCAGAATTCACCTGTTCTGCTAAGGATTATCATTATCTCATGCCAAAAACAGAAAGCTTTCGCCATTATATGGTGGATCTGGTGAAAAATGAGTGCAGGATCATAAACAGTCTGGATGAGATCACAGAACCTATTATGAAGCTGGCGGTATATGAATCTGCCGGTCTGACAGATGAATATGTACGTTACTGGACTGGACAGTTTGGACAGAGATGTACAGTAGTGACATCAGGCAATGACTGGGTGGATTTTATTCCTTTTGGTACGAACAAGGCGAAGGGAATCCGGGAGTTCCAGGAAAAATATGAAATTTCCCCAGAGGAGTGCATTGCATTCGGAGACGAATATAATGATATAGAGATGCTTAAGGCAGTGAAATATGGCTTTGCCATGGCACATTCAAAGGAGAAGGTGCGGGAATCGGCGGCATTCACTGCAGACCGGGTACAGGATATCCTGAAAAAGGTGATCAGGGCGAAAGGAAATATGGAGGGGGTAATTTAAAATGTACACAGAAGAATGCATCAACACATTTCTGGAAAAGCAGGGACAGCTTTTTCCGCAGCCGGTGGCGGAGTCTTTTGAGGAAGCAGAGGCTTTTCTGGAGGACTGCATGGCTGCAATGGTAGATTCTATTGACGAAGTGAGGGAATACCTGGATGACATGGGAGCTGATGTAGAAGGCATGTCAGACGAAGAATTGGAAGAGGCCAGTGAGGTATTTGCACTTCCGGACGGAAAATATCTTATTGTGGAAGGCTGAACAGAAATTTGATATAGAATAAATAAAAAGAGGAAGAAGCTATTTCAAAGAGCGGTTCTGCAAAATAGAACTATGCAGATTGAAACAGCTTCTTTCATTTATGCACAGAAGCAATATGAAATATGCGAATTACATTTGGAAAAACCACAGTGTTATAATAACACTGTATAAAGAACTGCCGATCAAAAATAAAACGGTAGTTATAAAAAGATATATAAATGATAAATAAAAGGAGGATGGCACATGAGGAAAAAAAGAATTCTTGCAGTGCTGATGGCTGTGCTGATGATCGTTACCCTTCTTCCATCCATGGCTTTTGCAGCGGAAGCCGGAGAGCTTGGAGGCAAGCTGAAGGTAAAGGGACTGCCGGCAGTGGGAACAGTACTGAGTGCAGATTATTCCAAGGTGACTCCTGAGGGAGTGACAGATGATGATGTTATCTTTTCCTGGTCCAGACAGACCGGAGAGAAGGAGCTTACCCAGGTAGGTACAGAAAAAACTTACACAGTGACTCAGGATGATCTGGGCTATGTGCTGGTGCTGGATATCACACCGGCAGAGAAGTCAGAATTTACCGGTAAACTCCAGGCTAAGACTCTGGAGGTGACAGCTACTCAGGAGGAAGCCCAGGCTGTTGCTGATAAGAAGGCTCAGGAGGAGCAGAATACAGAAGCCCAGCTGGAAGGCTCTGAAGAGGATGCGGAGTCGGAAGATGCTGAAGATGTCCAGCAGACAGAGGATGACAATACAGAAGGGGCAGTTCTGGCTGAGGAGAATGAGGCAGAGTCTCCGTCTCAGACAGAGGAAGATGATACACAGAATCCGGAACAGACAGAGGAAATGCAGATTTATACCCAGTCTGAGCTTCAGCCTGACGGCACAGAGAAAACTACAGATAAAACAGAGGATGTTCAGGAGACAGAAGCGCCGGAGGATGCAGAGAACACGGATGATGTGGAAAATGCACAGCAGGAGTTGTCCTATGAAGCAGTAGCTTCTGTAGAAGGTCAGGAAAATCCGGTGTGTGATTTTGGAACTATCCGGGCAGAATCCGGAGATAATGAATCCCAGACAATGTTTGTAGATATCAAAAATACCGGAACAGGTGCTCTGAATTTCAAGGCGATCAGCCCGGAGCATTTTATGGTAGCGGACATAGAGGGGCCTCTGGCAGCAGGAGAGTCTGTCAGTGTATGGATTCAGCCAAGGAAGGAACTGGAGAAAGGTACTTATGATGATACCATTACCTATGAGACGGAAGAGGGGGCTGAGGTTTCCTTTGAAGTGAAGGTTGTGGTGGAAGCGGAAGAAGAACCTGTTCTTGAACCTGATGATTCTGAAGCTCCTGATGATTCTGAGAATCCGGAAACTCCGGACAATACGGAGGAACCAAGTGCAGAACTTGGAAAGTTATCTATATCCACAGATCCAGCGGTACTTTCCTTTGCTGATCTGACAGAAGGCTATACACAGATCAGTGAGAGCCAGACAGTTACTGTGACGAATACAGGAGATGAGACAGTTACATTGAAACTTCCGGAGTCGGAACATTTTGATATTGCACCGGTAGATACACAGGCGGTATATACTCTGGAGAAAGGAGCATCCTGTAGCTTTCTTGTTCAGCCAAAGGCAGGATTAGTCCAGGGTGATTACAGTGATACACTTGTTTTTGGAATTGAAGAGGATGAGAGTGCTGTGGCTCAGGCAGAGGCCGGAGTCAGTGTAAAAGCAGAGGAGAAGACACAGGTTTCTCTGAAAGCAGATCCTTCCGAGATTATTTATGACCCGATGGAGGAGGGATATAATACTCCGGAGTATGTGTATCGGATTACGCTTACTAATACTGGAAATGCAGCAGTGGATCTGACTCAGCCGCAGGCTCAGTATTTTGAAATCGGAGAGCTGTCTGCAACACAGCTGGATCCCGGAGCAGAAGCAACCTTTACTGCAGTGCCAAAAACCGGTATGACAGCAGGTGAGTACAGCGAATCTGTTCAGGTTACAGCCACAAATACAGACAGTCAGATTTCTGCAGTGGCCGATATCAGTGCTTCATTCAGTGTGACAAAACCGGCATGTAGAATTACAGGAATCCAGAATCCTTCCCACGTGAAGGGAGCAAAGAATGGTGTAGAGAAATCTGCTAAGGCATTGGGACTTCCTTCAAAGGTAGTTATTAATACTACAGAGGGGGAAATGAAGGCGAAGGTAAAATGGAATGTGAAGGAATGTACGTATGATCCATCTGTAAAGCAGGAGCAGACCTTCAAAGTGAATGGAACGGTAGTGCTTCCCGATGGAGTTGAAAATCCAGATCAGATCAGCCTGATCACAGCTGTAAAGGTAACTGTAAAAGCCGGACGTACTGCGCAGATTGCGGATCCGGCAAATAATAAGATCACAGGAATCAGTGCTGACGGATATACCACTCAGTCCAAGATTACATTTACAGCGGTAGGTGCAGGAATGGACAATGAAAGCCCGGGAAAGGGAGATGTGCGTTATGTTCCGGATCACTGGACAGTCATCAATACAAACAGCTGGAGCCAGGCTCCGTATACAGCTACTTTTGGAATTACCAAAGAAGGCACATATAATCTGACTGTTGTATTTAATGCTCAGCAGTATGATGGTAAAAGCTGGAAAAATACGGGAAAACAGGATACAAAGCAGGTAAGCTTTACGATTTCACAGCCAAAGGTTGTAATTACAGCTACTCCTACTCCTGTGCAGCAGAATCCGGCTGCTAATCAGAAGAAGGCAGTGCAGACCGGAGATACCACCAATATCATGCCGTTTGTACTGATTCTTGCCATTGCAGCAGGTGCTATTGTGGGAGTTGTAGTTTACAAGAAAAAGAAAAAATAAATAGGTAAGACAGTTAAATGTCAATGAATTATTAGCACTCATTTTAAATGAGTGCTAATTTTTGCTTGACTTTTAGACCATAAGGTATTACTATATCTTTCAGAGTTACAGAAAATCTAAAAGATATAAAAGGAGTGTGGACAGCATGGCTGTAAAACATGGAAGTTTGTCAATTAACAGCGAAAATATTTTCCCGATCATTAAAAAGTGGCTGTATTCAGACCATGATATTTTTGTAAGAGAGCTGGTATCCAATGGATGTGATGCCATTACCAAGCTGAAAAAGCTGGAGGTAATGGGCGAATATACATTTCCGGAGGGATATAAGCCGGAGATTCAGGTAATCGTAGATCCAGATGGAAAAACTCTGAAATTTATTGATAATGGTATCGGTATGACTGCGGATGAGGTAGAGAATTATATTACTCAGATCGCTTTTTCCGGTGCGACTCAGTTCCTGGAGAAATATAAGGATAAGACAACAGATGACCAGATAATCGGTCATTTTGGACTGGGATTCTATTCTGCATTTATGGTGGCAGATGAAGTACATATTGACACCCTTTCCTATACAGAGGGAGCGACACCTGTGCACTGGTCCTGCGATGGCGGTACAGAGTACGATATTCAGGAAGGCAACAAAACGACTGTTGGAACAGAAATCACACTTTTCCTTAATGAAGACTGCCTGGAATTTGCCAACGAATACCGTATGCGTGAAGTACTGGAGAAATATTGTTCCTTTATGCCGGTAAATATTTATCTTTCTAAAGCAAACGCACCTCAGGAATATGAGACTATAGATGAATCAGAATTAAAAGATGATGATGTAGTGGTAGAGCATATTCATGAGGATGCTAAAACTGAAGAAAAAGAGAATGAAAACGGAGAGAAGGAAGTAGTTGAGATCTCTCCTGCAAGGGAAAAAGTGAAGATCAATAAACGTCCGGTTTCTCTCAGTGATACCAATCCGCTTTGGATGAAGCATCCCAATGAGTGTACAGATGAGGAGTACAAAGATTTCTACCGTAAAGTATTTATGGACTACAAGGAACCGCTGTTCTGGATTCATCTGAATATGGATTATCCGTTTAACTTAAAGGGAATTCTGTATTTCCCAAAGATTAACACAGAGTATGATTCTATTGAAGGAACCATTAAACTGTACAACAATCAGGTATTTATTGCTGATAATATTAAGGAAGTTATTCCTGAGTTCCTTCTCCTGCTTAAAGGCGTGATCGATTGTCCGGATCTCCCTCTGAACGTGTCAAGAAGTGCACTGCAGAATGATGGATTTGTCAAGAAGATTTCTGAGTATATTTCAAAAAAGGTAGCGGATAAGCTTACCGGAATGTGCAAAACAGACAGAGAAAGCTATGAAAAATACTGGGATGATATCAGTCCGTTTATTAAATATGGTTGTATTAAAGATACCAAATTTGCAGAGAAGATAGGTGATTACGTACTCTTTAAGAATCTGGATGGTAAATATCTTACTCTCAAGGATTGCATAGAAGAGAATAAGAAGACAACAGAGACAGCTGAGAAAGCAGCAGATCAGACTGAGTCAAAAGAGGCTGATGCAACAGCAGACACAGACAAAGCAGAAGAGAAAGAGCCGGAGAAGACAACAATTTTCTATGTAACGGATGAAATCCAGCAGAGTCAGTATATCAATATGTTTAAGGAAGCCGGCAAGGACGCCGTGATTCTGAAACATAATATTGACAGCCCATTTATTTCCAGCCTGGAGCAGAAACATCAGGATGTACAGTTTAAGAGAATTGATGCGGATCTGACAGAAGAAATGAAGGGTGAGGGTACTGCTGACGAAGCGACCGCCAAAGAACTGACAGAGCTTTTCCGTAAGAATCTGAATAAGGATAAACTGGAGGTTCATGTAGAGAATCTGAAGAATGAAAATGTATCTGCAATGGTTACCCTTTCCGAAGAAAGCCGCCGTATGCAGGATATGATGAAAATGTATGGAATGGGCGGTATGGATCCGAATATGTTTGGCGGACAGGAAACACTGGTACTTAATGCGAACCATCCACTGGTAAAATATTTGGCAGAAAATAAGGATTCAGATAAAGCCCCTGTAATCTGTGAACAGCTTTATGATCTGGCAATGCTCAGCCATAAGCAGCTTTCACCTGATGAAATGACAAAATTTGTACAGAGAAGCAATGATGTGTTGATGATGCTTACAAAATAATGTGCAGTGATTTTGTGGTTTACTGTCCGTTGGGGAGAGTAGAAGCAGTTTTGTGAAAAATTACGATAGTCCTGGAAAAGTTTCGAAACATGGCGAAAAAACATGGAGAGAACAACCGGGACTATCGTTTTTAGTACTTTTATATTGACAAATGGCGTATAAATTTTTATCATTAATTTGCTGGTATTTTAATAATTGTATATGATTTCTCTTTATAAGTGACAATATTTCCGAAAAACTGAGTATGTCGTAAAAACGCTAAAGGTGTATTACAAAAAATGCAAAAAGGACGACTGTCCAGTTAAGGAGGAAAAAAATATGAGTGAAGTGTATGGACTGATCAGAAAATTGGGAGCGACATCTAAATATAAGGGATATTATTATGTCGCGGAAGCGGTGAATATGGCGAAAGAACTGCAGGAGCGGCCGATGAAGATCACAAAGGATATTTATCCTATTCTGGCAAGAAAATACAGGTCAACACCATCTAATGTGGAACATAATATCAGGACATTGGTAAATATCTGCTGGATCAATCACAAAGAAGATCTGGAACTGATCGCAGGATGTTCCATGGAGGATAAACCTACAAACAGTGAATTTATTGATATTCTGGCATATTATCTGAATAAAACAGAGGAAATGTCAAAATAGCAGGGACTTATAGTCTCTGAAACGGAATATGATTTCCTTCAAGAAATCTGCACAGCATGTCGTCCCAGAGATGTTCGGACTTTTTGTCCAGGGAAAAGGAGGAGTAGGAAACGCCGGCGGTACATAACAGAGATTTGCTTTTGTACTGAATGTTAAGATAAAAATTACATACTGAGGTTGTGGATTGTCTTCCCAGATTCTTCAAAAGGCTCTGTGCCTGAAAAGGAGAGAGCTGGAACACGATTTTGAAGTTCAGTGGTGTGCGCTTACCGCGGATGATGGAAAAACAGTAAGGTTTGACATCGCGCCACAGGGAATATTCCACAGCTTCTTTTTTATATTCCTCTACAGTGTCTGTGTCAAAAAAATCCTGCTGGAGATGTCCGTCAATGGTGAAGGTGTTAAATGTAGTGACGGAAGCTTCAACCAGAGAAAAATTGTCAAATACTTCACCGATAAGCAGTTTATTCATAAAATCCTTAACATCTGAAATAGTTAATGCAAGCATAGAAATCCTTTCATGACTCCTGAAATTACTCTGTTGTCAGTCCTGTAATATCTATAGACATTACAGGTTTGGACAGAATTGTAGGAGTATTTTATTATTATAAAACAGATTGAAAAAAAAGAACAGAGTTTTTGAGAAAAAGGCTTTTCAAAAGGAAAACAGTATGATAAGATATATCTGGTATTCGAAACTACATATAATGGAAAAGAGGACGATATAATTGAGATATAAGATTGTCATAGATAGTTGTGGAGAACTTTTGGATGAATGGAAACAGGATGAGCATTTTGAATCTGTTCCACTGACGTTAATGGTGGGAGCAGAACAGATTATAGATGATGAAACATTTAAACAGGGCGAATTTCTGCACAAGGTAGCAGAGTGCCCGGAGTGCCCAAAATCAGCATGTCCTTCTCCGGAGAGATATATGAGAGCCTATGACTGTGAGGCAGAGCATGTATATGCGGTTACATTGTCAGCAGAGCTGAGTGGCTCTTATAATAGCGCACTTCTTGGGAGAAACCTGAGTCTGGAGGATCATCCGGATAAAAAAATTCACGTGTTTAATTCCAGATCTGCTTCCATTGGTGAGACATTGATCGCACTGAAGATTCAGGAATGTGAAGAAAAGGGAATGAGCTTTGAGGAAGTAGTTTCTACAGTGGAACACTATATTTCAGGACAGCATACATTCTTTGTTCTTGAAAATTTGGAGACATTACGTAAGAATGGAAGATTGAGTAAGGTAAAAGCACTGGTTGCCAGTGCTCTGAAGATTAAGCCTGTAATGGGATCTACAGAAGAGGGAACAATCTGTCAGCTGGATCAGGCCAGAGGAATGAACCGTGCCCTGATTAAAATGGTTGAGCAGGTGATTGAAAAAACTGCAGATAGTGCGGATAAGGTTTTAGCAATCAGTCATTGCAACTGCCCGGCCAGAGCACAGGTGCTCAAGGAAGCATTTCAGGAGAGAATGAAGCTTGCCAAAGTTGTCGTATTGGACACAGCAGGTGTCAGCTCCATGTATGCTAATGACGGCGGTGTGATTGTTGCAGTGTAATATGTGAAAAAACTGTGTCAAATTCAACCAATCAGGATTCTCTATTTCATTTTAGAAAAAGATGTGCTATAATTGTTTAGCCGATGAAAGGAAATATGAGAAGCAAAGGAGATACATCATGAGTCAGAAGAAAGTTGATGCCTATAAAGCTAGGAAGAGCACACGGGGAAGAGCAGATAAGAAGGAAAAAATGATGTTTACCCTGGAAATGTTTGCCTGGGCATTTATATGTGTTGTAGTAGTTGCCTGGATTGGATATTCTGCATATGTAAAAGTGGCAGGAACCAAAGCAGAGGTCGTACAGAATACCGTACTGGATACCAGTGCGCTGGATAATTATATTTCTGGTATTGATACTGATGAGGATGCAGACACTACAGAAGAGACTGCAGATGAGACAGATGCTGCTGATACAACAGAGGATGAGAATGCAGAGGCAGCAGACGATACTACAGCCACAGAGGATACAGCAGATGACAGTGCAGAGACTGCAGATGATACTGCGGCAACAGAAGAGACTGGAGATTCTGCAGCAAAATAATAAATGAGAATAAAAAAATCCCCCGGAAGATCCGGGGGGTTTTTTTGAGGTCTATCCGTGTTAAAAGTGCGGAATTCAATCCTCTTACGTTAACGGAAATTATAAATTATAATTTTGTAACGTTTGCAGCCTGCATGCCACGTGCGCCTTCTGTTAAGTCGTATGTTACAGCCTGGCCTTCTTCAAGGGATTTGAATCCTTCACCATTGATAGCGGAGAAATGTACAAATACGTCTGCACCGTCTTCACCAGTGATAAATCCGTAACCTTTTTCTGCGTTGAACCATTTTACAGTTCCCTTGTTCATGTTGTTACCTCCATAAAAAATAAAAAAGTTAAAAAGCTTCTGGCAAAAAAAATCACCAGATTTTACAGATTATATGAAGTAATATAATCTCTAAAAACCAGTGATTATATAATTTGATAATCCAGATATGAACTGATTATATATCCCGTATTTTAAAATGTCAAGCATAAAACAAAATGTTATTGTTTATTGATTTTAAAAGGGGAAAAAAAGACTTTATTAAATAGGCAGTTTCGTGTATTATGTATATTAGGCATGCTATAATGTTGACAAGATCCATTCAAGATACATTGTAAGTAAATAATATATTGAAGTGATGAAGGGAGAGAATTACATGGGGATTCTTATTCGTGGCGGCCGTATCATAGATGCAGCAACCGACACTGATAAAATCGGTGATATTTATCTGGAAGACGGAATGATCAAAGAGATTGGCGATCAGCTGACAGCGAAAGAAAAAAGTGACAGAGTGATCGATGCAAAGGGCTGTCTGGTTATGCCTGGTCTGATCGATCTGCACGTACATTTCAGAGATCCCGGACAAACACAGAAGGAAGATATAGAAACTGGTTCACGGGCAGCAGCCAGAGGCGGAGTGACTACAGTGGTAGCTATGCCAAATACTTCCCCGGTGATCGACGGACCGGACCGTGTAAACTATGTACATAATAAAGCAGCCCAATTGTCCGGTATCCATGTGCTTCAGGCCGGAGCTATTACACAGGGAGAGAAAGGACAGGAGCTTTCTGATATAGAGGGAATGGTAAAGGCGGGAATTCCTGCTCTTTCTGAGGATGGCAAATCTGTTATGAATTCTTCTCTGTGCAAAGAAGCTATGGAAATTGCCAGAGATCTGGATATCCCTATCTTTGCACATTGTGAAGACATTGATCTTAGAGGAAAGGGCTGTATGAATGATGATGAGAATGCAGTCAGACTGGGATTGCCGGGAATCTGCAATGCAGTGGAGGATGTGATCGCAGCCAGAGATATTCTGCTTGCCAGAGAGACCGGTGCCAGACTTCATCTGTGCCACTGCTCTACAGAGGGAGTAGCCAAAATGATGAAGATGGTGGAGAAAGAGGGGCTGAAAAATATCACAGCCGAAGTGTGTCCGCATCACTTTATACTTACCTCAGATGATATTAAAGAAGATGATCCGAATTACAAAATGAATCCGCCTCTCCGAACACAGAAGGATGTGGATGCATTGATTGCAGGCCTGAAGGATGGTTCTTTTCAGGTGATCAGTACAGATCATGCACCTCATACAATGTCTGATAAGGCAGGTTCTATCCGTAATGCAGCATTTGGAATAGTGGGAATTGAAACCAGCTTTGCGTTGACTTATACAGCACTTGTAGATAAAGGTATTCTTACATTAAAACAGCTTGTGGAAAAAATGAGCTGGAATCCGGCGCAGATATTAAAGATCGAGCGGGGAACTCTGCAGGAAGGACATCCGGCAGATGTGATCATTGCAGATGTGGATCACGAATATGTTATTGATAAAAATGAATTTGCATCCAAAGGACAGAATACCCCGTTTGACGGCTGGAAGGTAAAGGGAAAGATTCTCTGTACCATCAGTGATGGAAAAATTGTATATCAGGATAAATTATAAAACAGATATCAGGAGGAAAAACCATGATTAACAAACTTGTTGAAAAAATTCAGAAAACAAACGCACCTATCGTAGTGGGACTGGACCCTATGCTTAATTATATCCCGCAACATATCCAGGATAAAGCTTTCCGGGAACTGGGAGAAACTCTGGAGGGTGCAGCCGAAGCAATCTGGCAGTATAATAAGGGGATTGTAGATGCAATCTGTGATCTGGTACCTGCAGTGAAACCACAGATTGCCATGTATGAGCAGTTTGGAATTCCCGGAATGATGGCATACAAAAATACAGTAGATTACTGTAAGGAGAAAGGTCTGGTAGTGATCGGCGATATCAAACGTGGTGATATCGGTTCTACTTCTGCAGCTTATGCAGTAGGTCATTTGGGCAAGGTGCAGGTAGGAAGCAAGAAATATGCAGGCTTTGACGAAGATTTTGCCACAGTAAATCCATATCTGGGTTCTGATGGCGTGAAGCCATTTATTGATGTATGTAAAGAAGAAAATAAGGGTATTTTTGTACTGGTAAAAACTTCCAATCCTTCCAGTGGAGAATTCCAGGACAGAATGATTGACGGACGTCCTCTTTATGAGTGGGTTGGCGAGAAAGTTGCCCAGTGGGGCGAGGAACACATGGGAGACAGCTACAGCTATGTAGGTGCAGTAGTAGGTGCTACATATCCTGAGATGGGGAAAGTTCTCCGTAAGGTTATGCCAAAGGCTTATATTCTGGTTCCGGGATATGGGGCACAGGGCGGCAAGGGCGCAGACTTGGTACACTTCTTTAACGAAGACGGACTGGGCGCTATTGTGAATTCTTCCCGCGGAATTATTGCGGCATACAAGCAGGAAAAATATGCTTCTTTTGGAGAACTGAATTATGCAGATGCTTCCCGTCAGGCTGTTAAAGATATGATTGAAGATATCAGTAGTGCGTTAAACAACCGCTAGGAGGTCTGCTATGAGTGAGAAAAAAAGAGAAAACTGTACAGTTGTAAGTCAGGAATGTATTGCTGCAGGTATTTACAGTTTATGGATCCAGACTGAAAAAATTGCAGCAGATGCGAAACCGGGACAATTTGTTTCTATGTATACAAAGGATAAAACAAAGCTTCTCCCCAGACCGATCAGTATCTGCGAGATTGATAAGGAACAGGGGCGACTTCATCTGGTATACAGAGTGACAGGAGAAAATACAGGTACAGAGGAATTTTCACGTCTGCAGCCTGGAGATACCCTGCCTGTGATCGGACCTCTGGGAAATGGCTTTCCGGTAGAAAAAGCAGAAGGCAAGAGAGTGTTCCTTATGGGAGGTGGTATTGGTGTTCCTCCGATCCTGGAGCTTGCCAAGGAGATGAACTGTGCAGTGAAGCAGATTGTAGTCGGATATAGAGATTGCCATACTTTCCTGCGTGAGGAATTTGAGGCAGCAGGGACTTTATACATTTCTACAGAAGATGGCAGTGTGGGTACAAAGGGAAATGTTATGGATGCGATCAGGGAGAAAAAGCTTCAGGCAGATATGATTTATGCCTGTGGACCCACTCCTATGCTTCGTGCGATTAAGCAATATGCCGAAGAAAATAATATTGAATGTTATATTTCTCTTGAGGAACGTATGGCTTGCGGGATTGGCGCCTGCCTTGCCTGTGTTTGTAAATCCAGAGAGAGGGATGCTCACAGCAATGTGAATAATAAAAGAATCTGTAAGGATGGTCCTGTATTTCTTTCTACGGAGGTGGAAATCTGATGAATATGAGCGTAAATATTGCCGGCGTAGAATGGAAAAATCCGGTAACTGTAGCATCCGGAACCTTTGGCTCCGGAGAAGAATTCTCTGAATATGTGGATCTGAACAAATTAGGTGCGGTGACTACCAAGGGTGTGGCAAATGTCCCATGGGCCGGAAATCCTACACCCAGAGTAGCTGAGGTTTATGGTGGTATGATGAATGCCATTGGCCTGCAGAATCCGGGAATTGATCTTTTCTGTAAAAGAGATATTCCGTTTTTAAAAAAATATGATACCAAAATAATAGTTAATGTATGTGGCCATGCACCGGAGGAATATCTGGCTGTGGTAGAACGTCTGGCAGAGGAACCTATTGATATGATGGAAATCAATATTTCCTGCCCAAATGTAAATGCCGGTTTCCTTGCATTTGGACAGGATGCCCGTCATGTAGAGGAGTTGACTGCCCAGATTAAGAAAATTGCCAAACAGCCGGTGATCATGAAACTTACCCCTAATGTGACAGACATCACAGAAATTGCCAAGGGAGCAGAGGCTGGCGGAGCAGATGCAGTTTCTTTGATCAATACTCTTACAGGTATGAAGATTGACATTAACAGAAAGACCTTTGCACTGGCAAATAAGACAGGTGGTGTTTCGGGACCGATTGTGAAACCGGTCGCAGTGCGCATGGTTTATCAGGTGGCGCAGGCTGTGAAAATACCTATCATTGGTATGGGCGGTATTTCCTGTGCTGAGGATGCGATTGAATTTATTCTTGCAGGCGCCAGCGCAGTGTCTGTGGGAACTGCCAATTTCCACAATCCTGCAGTTACCATGGAAGTGATCGATGGAATAGAAGCTTATATGAAGAAGAATGGCTTTGAGTCAGTTAAGGATATGGTTGGTATTGTAAAATAATGTAACTGTGAAGAACTGTACAGCTGCAAAAATGAAATTCAGGAGGTACAAAATGGAACAGTATAAAAAAGAATTTATTGAATTTATGGTAGACAGCCAGGCGCTGAAATTTGGCGAATTCACTCTGAAAAGTGGAAGAAAATCCCCATTTTTTATGAATGCAGGAGGATACGTGACAGGTTCTCAGTTAAAGAAACTGGGAGAATACTATGCACATGCTATCCATGACAAATATGGCGATGACTTTGATGTGCTTTTCGGACCTGCATACAAAGGAATTCCGCTGAGTGTAGTTACAGCCATTGCTTTCAGCGAATTATATGGAAAAGAGATCCGTTATTGTTCAGACCGTAAAGAAGAGAAGGATCACGGTGCTGACAAGGGAAGCTTTTTGGGAAGCAAACTTCAGGATGGCGACAGAGTGGTAATGATCGAGGATGTTACTACATCAGGAAAGTCTATGGAGGAGACAGTACCTAAGGTAAGAGGAGCTGCCAATGTAGAAATCGTTGGTCTTATGGTATCTCTGGACCGTATGGAAGTAGGCAAAGGCGGTGTAAAATGTGCACTGGATGAAGTACATGATCTGTATGGATTTGAGACCAATGCGATCGTTACCATGGCAGAGGTAATTGAGCATCTTTACAATAAAGAATATAAGGGTAAAGTGATTATTGATGATACATTAAAGGATGCTATTGATGCATATTATGCGCAGTATGGTGCAAAATAAGCAAATGAGCAGGGAGGAATGACCATGAACGAAAAACTTTATAAAACCATGTCTTCCACAGGTGCATGCAGTCTGGCAGTGGGAATTATCATACTTGCCACAGGAATAACTGCCGGTATTATGATGATCATAAATGGTGCAAGACTGCTGAAGAAAAAATCTGAAATACTTTTATAGTTGGTAATGTTGCCGTCTGGCAACATATCCGTTTAGACTGTAAAGCCGCGCGGAAACCGGATGTATACGTTCCGTTCGGCTTTTACGTAGAAATAGGGGCAAATAAAATTTTGAAAAAAGAAACAAAACATATTATCAGGGGACTGGGGCTGGTTTCTTTTACTCTGTATGTACTGGCATTGGTTTATTTCCTCTTTTTTTCGGAAAAATATGGAAGAGCAGTTGTGACAGAACAGGAATTCAGATATAATCTGGTACCTTTTGTGGAAATACGGAGATTCTGGGTATACAGAAAACAGCTTGGGTTTGCAGCAGTATTTACGAATCTGGTGTGCAATGTGGCAGGATTTTTACCCTTTGGATTTATTCTGCCTGTTATTACAGAAAAAATGCGAAGTGGTCTTCTGATCACTCTGGCAGGATTTGGATTAAGCCTGACGGTGGAGGTGATTCAGCTGATAACCAGGGTAGGATGCTTTGATGTGGATGATATGATTCTAAATACAGCAGGAGCAGCACTGGGATATCTGCTTTTTTTTATCTGTGATCATCTGAGGAGAAAGATTTATGGCAAAAAGATATAGATATGCTTTTGTGAAAAAACAGGAAGCCCGAAAGGGAAAACTGTCCACAGGACTGGCGGCAGCTTCATTGGTTCTGTTTTTGGCAGCAGTGATGCTGGCCTGTGTATTTGATGGTAAAATGGGATATATTGTAGGAGGCATCAGCCTTTTTGCAATGCTGCTGTCTGTGTATGGTTTTATTATGGGGCTGCTGAGTTTTTCGGAAACAGGCAGAAATCATCGTACCAGTATGATCGGATCTATTTTAAATGGTATGATCATGATTGGTTGGTTGGGGATGTATCTGCTTGGAATGACTAATATTTAAGGAGATGAAGATTTGGACGAATGGGTTATGGAACGGTATAAACTGGCGAAGGAAAGAATCGTACAGATACCTGAAGAAAATATAGTAAAAATGCCATATCAGGATTTTTTTATAAAAGAGGCAGAATTTCTACAGAAAGTAATTTCTGTGATGGATGAAAATCAGGAGCAGGATAAGACTTTGGGGGAGCTGCAGGCACAGAACTATGAACTGTATCAGGATGTGCTTCCGCAGAATTATGAAAAGTCCTATGGAAATCCTGTTTATGCACAGAAAATGCTGGGAGAATATGGAAGAGCTTTTACTTTCCTTTATACAGAACTGCATGGAAGCATTGGCTATGCTTTTGAAAAAAAAGTCTGGGATATTACAGTAGGTCTGGAACTTTTTCTGGAAATGTATTCTGCGTTTTCGGAAGAGGAACTGCCGGCTGAGAAGCAGGTGAGAGAAATCCTGCTTTCCTATGTGAATGATTATTGCCAGGATATGGTAGAGACCAGGATCAGGGAAGGGGTTGACCCGGAAGAAGATTTTGCTGTAAATATTATTATGAAATCTGATCTGAATGATCTGCGATATCTGTACAGATTTGGAGAATACATCTCAGAGAGCCAGCTGGAGACTGCCAGATTTTTAAACTCCATGTCCCAGGAAGAAATAGACAGTATGGCAGGTACTTATACAGAAGGGTACCGTATGGGCTTTGTTACAGGCAGAAAAGATATCAGGAAGAAGAAGACAGTAAATATCCGTTATGAGCTGGGATTTGAACGTATGGTTAAAGCTGCCATACTGCAGTTTGAGGAAATGGGACTGAAGGCTGTGATCTATCGTCATGCACTTCATGCAGTGAACAAAAGAAGTCAGAATCGTGTTGGTTTTACAGGTGCAGTTGCCAATCCGCAGTTTGATTATGACCACAGGCAGGATAGTGCTCTGTTTATGGATTCTGATTTTGTTAAACGCAAGCTTCGCGCAATGCAGACCTCCTATGATGAATATGCAGACCTGGCAGAGGTTCATGGTGGTCCTGCAGTGATCGAGACTTTTGGGGAGAAACCATTTTCGCCGGTGAACAAGGAAGAGTGCTGGACCTTTAGCGAAGCACAGCAGAAATTACAGGTGGAGCTGGATAACGAATCCGGGCAGATCGTGAATCGATATATTAAAGGTGAAGAGAGAAGCTTTACAATTATTGCTTATCCCATCCCTGAAATTGGAGAAAATTTCCAGGACATTTTCCGCGAGATTGTAAAAATTAATACATTGGATTATAAAAAATACCAGAAAATCCAACAGACTATCATTGACACTCTGGATACCTGTGAATGGGTGGAAATCAAGGGAAAAGGAGATAATGAGACAGATTTGCTTATCCATCTTCATACCCTTACAGATCCTCAAAAACAGACAAATTTCGAGAACTGTGTGGCAGATGTGAATATACCGCTGGGAGAAGTGTTTACATCTCCGGTGCTGGCAGGAACCGGCGGTATCCTTCATGTTTCCAAGGTATATCTTAATGGCTTGCAGTTTTGTGACCTGAAACTGGTATTTGACTGTGGCCAGGTTATTGATTATACCTGCAGCAATTTTGATACTGAGGAAGAGAATCGGAAATATATTGAAGATAATATTCTGTTTCATCATCCCAGACTGGCTATGGGAGAGTTTGCAATCGGTACCAATACCACTGCCTATGTGGCAGCACAGAAATATGATATTGCAGACAAATTACCGATTCTCATTGCAGAGAAAATGGGACCTCATTTTGCAGTGGGAGATACTTGTTACAGCTGGGCTGAAGATACACCTGTATATAATCCTGACGGCAAGGAGATTATCGCCAGGGACAATGAGATCTCAGAGATGCGTAAGGATGATGTAAGTCTGGCCTATTATGGATGTCATACGGACATTACTATTCCTTATGATGAGCTGGGAAGTATCTGTGCAGTGGATGATGACGGCGATATGCTTCCTGTCATTGAGGACGGACGATTTGTACTGCCGGGTACAGAAGCATTGAATGAAGCTTTCGGAGAATTGTAATTTTTAGGTTACTGACGTTATCTTTGTTGACAGAACCGGAGAATCTTAGTAGAATCTACCATTAGAGAGAGTTGAAAGCAAATATCTTTCTAACGAATGAAGCATCTAAAGAGAAAAGGAGAATAATTATGGCAAAAGTAGGAATTGTGATGGGTAGCGACTCAGATATGCCGATCATGAGCAAAGCAGCAGCTATTCTGGACAAGCTTGGAATTGATTATGAAATGAAAATTATTTCCGCACACAGAGAACCGGATGTATTCTTTGAATATGCGAAAACCGCTGAGGAGAAAGGATTTAAAGTAATTATTGCCGGAGCAGGAATGGCAGCACATCTGCCTGGAATGTGCGCAGCAATCTTCCCAATGCCTGTAATTGGTATTCCCATGCACACCACCTCACTGGGAGGCAGGGATTCCCTTTATTCTATTGTACAGATGCCATCCGGAATTCCGGTAGCTACCGTAGCGATTAACGGTGGAGCGAATGCAGGACTTCTGGCAGCAAAGATTCTGGCAACTTCAGACGCAGAGCTTCTTGACCGGTTAAAAGCATATAGTCAGGAACTGAAGGAGCAGGTAGAGGCAAAGGATGCCAGACTGCAGGAAGTGGGATATAAGAATTATTGATCAATAATGAACTGAAAATAATAATATGAAAGAGCCAGTACAGAAACTGGAGCTTATGGAGGATGATTATGGATTACAAGACAGCCGGAGTGGATATTGAAGCAGGATACAAATCAGTAGAGTTAATGAAGGAACATGTAAAGAGAACTATGCGTGAGGAGGTTCTGGGGGGCCTTGGCGGATTTTCCGGAGCTTTTTCCCTGGCTAAGATCAAGGATATGGAAGAACCAGTTCTTTTGTCAGGTACTGACGGTTGCGGAACAAAGGTAAAACTTGCCATGGTTATGGATAAACATGATACCATCGGTATTGATGCAGTTGCCATGTGTGTGAATGATATTGCCTGCGCAGGTGGTGAGCCATTATTCTTTTTGGATTATATTGCCTGCGGAAAAAATTATCCGGAAAAAATTGCTGCTATTGTAGGCGGCGTGGCAGAGGGATGCGTACAGTCTGAGGCTGCCCTCATTGGTGGCGAGACAGCGGAACACCCGGGACTTATGCCTGAGGATGAGTATGATCTGGCTGGTTTTGCAGTGGGAGTATGTGATAAAAAAGAAATGATCACAGGTGAGAAGCTGAAAGCAGGGGACGTACTGATCGGTATGGCTTCTACAGGTGTGCACAGTAATGGATTTTCCCTGGTGCGCAAGGTGTTTGAGATGACAAAGGAATCTCTGGATACCTATTATGAGGAACTGGGAATGACTCTGGGAGAAGCTCTTTTAGCACCTACCAGAATTTATGTAAAAGCATTAAAGAGCATCAAAAATACAGGTGTCTGTGTACATGCATGCAGTCATATCACAGGAGGCGGTTTCTATGAGAATATTCCGCGTATGCTTAAAGAAGGCACCCATGCAGTAGTTGAAAAAGACAGCTATCCGGTACTTCCTATTTTTAAACTTCTGGCACAGAAGGGAAATATTGATGAGCAGATGATGTATAATACATATAATATGGGATTAGGAATGATTCTGGCGGTAGATTCTGCAGATGTGGATAAAACTATGGAAGCAATCAAAGCAGCAGGAGATACTCCATATGTGGTTGGACGTATTGAGAACGGAGAAAAGGGAGTGACCTTATGTTAAAGGTTGGCGTACTGGTTTCCGGCGGAGGGACCAATCTCCAGGCAATCCTGGATGCCATTGATAATGGAAAAATCACAAATGCAGAGGTTTCTCTGGTAATCAGTAATAATCCAAATGCCTATGCACTGGAGAGAGCGAAGAATCATAACATAGAGGCAGCATGTATTTCACCGAAGAAATTTGAAAGCAGAGAAGAATTTCATAAGGCGCTGCTGGCAAAACTTCAGGAAAGTGGTGTGGAACTGGTGGTGCTGGCCGGATTTTTGGTAGCAATTCCTCCGATGATAGTGGAAGCTTTTCCTAACAGGATCATCAACATTCATCCGTCATTGATTCCAGCTTTTTGCGGCGTGGGCTTTTATGGTCTTCATGTTCATAAAAAGGCGCTGGAAAGAGGGGTCCGTGTAACAGGGGCAACCGTGCACTTTGTAGATACCGGTACAGATACAGGACCTATTATTTTGCAGAAAGCAGTAAAGATCAAGCAGGGAGATACTCCTGAGATTCTGCAGAGAAGAGTAATGGAAAAGGCAGAATGGAAAATTTTACCAAAAGCTATTAACCTTATTGCAAATGGCAAGGTATCTGTAGAAGACGGAAAAGTACGGATAAGTTAAGCATAGGCAGAATACTGGCTGAAGAAACGTAGAGATTATCAGATGGACAAATAGAGTTCCGGGGCTTTTTCCGGAACTGACATAGATAAGGAGCAGATAAAATGAAGGTTTTGATCGTAGGCAGCGGCGGAAGAGAGCATGCTATTGCGTGGAGCGTGTCTAAAAGCCCAAAGGTAGATAAGATTTACTGTGCACCAGGAAATGCAGGAATTGCAGAGCTGGCTGAGTGTGTGGATATTGGTGCCATGGAATTTGACAGACTGGCAGATTTTGCCCAGGAGAAGGGGATTGATCTGACTATTATTGGTATGGATGATCCGCTGGTGGGTGGTATTGTAGATGTGTTTGAGGCAAAAGGACTGAGAGTATTCGGACCTCGTAAAAATGCAGCTATCCTGGAAGGCTCCAAGGCTTTTTCCAAGGATCTGATGAAGAAATATAATATTCCTACTGCTGCATATGAGAATTTTGATGATCCTAAAAAGGCTCTGGAATATCTTCGTACAGAAGCAAAGTTTCCGATTGTGCTGAAGGCTGACGGTCTGGCTTTGGGCAAAGGTGTGCTGATCTGTAAGGATCTGCAGGAAGCCGAAGATGGTGTAAAAGAAATCATGGAGGATAAGAAATTTGGTACTGCCGGAAACACCATGGTTATTGAGGAGTTTATGACAGGACGTGAGGTATCTGTTCTTTCCTTTGTGGATGGCAGCACCATACGTACCATGACTTCTGCACAGGATCATAAGCGGGCTCAGGATGGTGATCAGGGCTTAAATACCGGCGGCATGGGTACTTTTTCTCCAAGTCCCTTCTATACAGATGAGGTGGATGAGTTCTGCAGAAAATATGTTTATCAGCCTACAGTGGATGCTATGGCTGCAGAGGGAAGACCTTTTAAGGGGATTATTTTCTTTGGCCTGATGCTTACTGCGGATGGGCCGAAAGTGTTGGAATATAATGCGCGTTTTGGAGATCCGGAAGCGCAGGTAGTGCTGCCGCGTATGAAGAACGATATTGTAGAAGTAATGGAAGCCTGTATTGACGGCAAACTGGATCAGGTGGATCTGCAGTTTGAGGATAATGCAGCTGTATGTGTGGTTCTGGCCAGCGATGGATATCCTGTGAAATATGAAAAGGAAGTTCCGATGTATGGATTTGAAAACTTTAAAGACAAAGAAGGCTATTATTGTTTCCATGCAGGAACAAAGCAAAAGGATGGTCAGATTGTAACAAATGGCGGTCGTGTGCTGGGAATTACAGCAACAGGTAAGGATCTGAAGGAAGCGCGAAAGAACGCTTATGCAGCTACAGAGTGGATTTCCTTTGCCAATAAGTATATGAGACATGATATTGGAAAGGCAATTGACGAGGCATAAGGACAACCTTTACAATTTGAGATTATGAAAGAGAGATTGTCAGGATGGCAATCTCCTTTTTTATGCATATTAAGCACTTTTTACATGAATTACCTTTACTTATTAGATATTTTGTTATAAAATATAAAAGAATTGCAGTGAATGAATATCCGCTTGACTCTGCTCCATGGATAGCGGGGTATTGCAGATTATAATAGAATTGAGACAGAGAGGGTAAGACAATGGCAATCAGTAAAGAAGATGCAATCAAGGAATTACAGAACAGAGATATGGTATATGTGGCTTATTCACAGTTTACCAAGCTTCCATATGTGAAATGCGATGAGGAAACTTTTAATGATCAGGCATGGATCTTTTCCACAGAGGAAGGAATTAAAGAATTTGGAAAAAAACTTCTGGATGATAAGGTCCTCCTTATGGGTATGCGTTATGAGAAAAAAGATTATCCAAGGTTATATGGTACTTTTTATGCAATTGGTGTGAATACAGTAATGTGGGTAGATGGTGAGGAACAGGTAGAAATTGATCTGCCGGATATTGCAAAGCAGCATGATCTGAGCAAGATTCCGGAGGAGCATAGACCCCTTTTGAACCCTACACTGGAGTTATCTGGTATTTATTTTATGCAGGAGCTTCGCCGTCCGGTAGAGAAGGAACAGCATGGTAATCTCCGCGAACTTGAGGAGGAACTACTGGTAAATATGCGTAAATCACAGTATCTGGTTGCTATGGAAGTAAATGAAGAGGATCCGAAACAGATCCGTATTCCATATCTTAAGAATAAAAATGAGGAAATATTGCAGCCTGTTTTTACAGATGTGATGGAATTGGAGAAATTTACTAAGGGACGTAAGCTTCGGATTGCTAAAGTTCCGTTAAATAAGCTTCCGGAACTGATGATTCAGCAGGCGAAGGCTTATGTAGTGAATCCTATGGGATTCAATCTGGTACTGACAAAGGAACAGCTTGAAAAAATTATTGGATAATAAATGTAAAGAAAGTATCTGACACAGGGGATGCCAGGTGGAATATAAGATGCACATTATGCTGATGGTAAGCATAATGTGCATTTTTGGGTACAGATATATACGTCTGCTTATTTTGCGTCCGGTCACACATAATAAAAGAGGTTGAGAAAAAAGGTCTTTGCAAAACTGGTGGTTTGTGCTAGTATATGTGTAACATAAAAAGGAGTCGTATATGTATGGTGATTGAGATAGATTTCAGCAGTGATGAAGCAATATATATTCAGCTGACCAATCAGATCATCATGGGGATTGCCACAGCCAGGCTGCAGGAGGGGGATACACTTCCTTCTGTGAGACAGCTGGCAGATACTGTTGGCATTAATATGCACACAGTAAACAAAGCCTATTCACTGCTGCGGCAGGAAGGTTTTGTAACCATTGACCGCCGAAAGGGTGCAGTGATCTCTATTGATGTGAATAAGCGGAAGGCATTGGAGGATCTGAAACAGAATTTATCTGTGGCTCTGGCCAGAGGATGCTGCAAGAATGTGAGCCGTGAAGAGGTTCACCAGTTGATCGATGAGATATTTGATGAATATAAGATCTGAAAATTTGACTTGAATAAATAGCTATAAATTGGAGGTAATATGGATAATAAATTTACCAGACAGGCACAGAATGCCTTAAAACTGGCAAAAAATACAGCAAAATCCAGTGGACATGGTTATATTGGAACAGAACATCTGCTGGTGGGTCTACTTAAAGAGCAGGAGGGAACTGCGGGAAAAGTTCTTCAGGAGTTTGAAGTGGAGGAAGACAGACTGATGAAACTGATCAGTGAGCTGATTGCTCTTCCTCAGGGAGAAAACCTGACAAAGGAAACGGAAATTCTCAAGTACAGTCCCAGATCAGAACGGATTCTGAACCAGGCACATACAGATGCTGAAAATATGGAATGCAGTACAGGTACAGAGCACATTCTGCTGGCTTTATTAAAAGAGACAGATTGTGTGGCAACCAGACTTCTGTATACTATGGGAATAAACATTCAGAAGCTTTTTGCTGCTGTGCTCAGTGCTATGGGATTTGACGATGATGCGATTGCAGAGGAATTCCGTTATGTGCAAAATGCCCGGAACAGAAAAGTAACAGCTACTCCAACACTTGACCAGTACAGCAGGGATCTGACAGAGCTGGCTGCTGCAGGCAGACTGGATCCGGTAATCGGACGTGAGAAAGAGATTAATCGTCTTATACAGATTCTCAGCAGAAGGACCAAAAACAATCCATGTCTGGTAGGTGAACCCGGAGTGGGTAAGACTGCCATTGCAGAGGGGCTTGCCCAAAGAATTGTTATGGGAATGGTGCCGGATACTGTGCGGGATAAACGTCTGGTAGTGCTTGATCTTTCAGGAATGGTGGCTGGCAGTAAGTACCGTGGGGAATTTGAAGAGCGTATCAAGAATGTGATCCAAGAAGTAAGGGAGCATCAGGGAATTCTTTTGTTCATTGATGAAATCCATACTATTATCGGAGCAGGTGGGGCTGAAGGTGCTTTGGATGCCTCTAATATCTTAAAACCCGCTTTATCCAGAGGAGAGATTCAGCTTATTGGAGCAACCACTTTGGATGAATATCGCAAGCATATTGAGAAGGATGCTGCCCTGGAGAGACGTTTCCAGCCTGTGACTGTGGAAGAGCCTTCTCCTGAGGAGGCTTATGAGATCCTGAAGGGTCTTAGGCCATATTATGAGAAGCATCATGGGGTAAGGATTGAAGATACAGCGTTAGAGGCTGCAGTAAAAATGTCCCAGCGTTATATTAACGATCGCTTCCTCCCTGATAAAGCTATTGATGTGGTGGATGAGGCTGCTTCTAAAATACAGCTGGCAGGCTATAAGTCTGAACCGGAGTTGGAAAATCTGGAACAGCAGCTGGAGGCAGTGAAGGATGAGAAAGAGGAGGCAGTGAAGGCTGCAGATTTAGCCAGGGCAAAGGAAATTCATGCCCGGCAGCTGGAACTGGAGGCACAGATTGAGAAGCTTCATATAAAAGTGGAACGCAAAAATAACAGAAAGAAACTGGTGGTAGATGAAGCTGCTGTTGCAGGCATTATTTCTGACTGGACAAAGATTCCGCTTCAGAGACTGACAGAAGGAGAAACCAAACGCCTGGCGCGTCTGGAAAAGGAACTGCATAAGCGGGTGATCGGTCAGGAAGAGGCGGTAAAAGCTGTTTCTCAGGCTGTAAAGCGGGGCAGAGTAGGATTGAAAGATCCTAACAGACCTATCGGTTCATTCCTTTTTCTGGGTCCCACAGGTGTAGGTAAGACAGAGCTTTCCAAGGCTTTGGCTGAAGCTGTGTTTGGCAGTGAACAGGCTATGATCCGTGTGGATATGTCGGAGTATATGGAGAAGCACAGCGTGTCTAAAATGATAGGTTCTCCTCCTGGATATGTGGGTTATGAAGAAGGAGGACAGCTTAGCGAGAAGGTTCGCAGAAATCCTTACAGTGTGCTGCTTTTTGATGAGATTGAGAAAGCTCATCCGGATGTATTTAATATTTTGCTGCAGGTGCTGGATGATGGACATATCACAGATGCCCAGGGAAGAAAAGTGGATTTCAAGCAGACGATCATTATCATGACCTCCAATGCAGGAGCACAGGCTATTATGGAACCGAAGCATCTGGGATTTATGTCCGGAAATGATGAGAAGAAAGATCACGAACGCATGAAGGGCGGTGTGATGGAGGAAGTCCGCAGGATTTTCAAACCGGAATTTCTGAACCGTATTGATGAGATTATTGTTTTCCATATGCTGAATAAAGAACAGATTAAGAAGATTGTTACACTTCTTCTGAAAACGCTGGAGAAGCGCTGTGCAGAGCAAATGGATATCTGCCTGACTGTGACAGGTGCAGTAAAGGATTTTATTGTGGAAAAAGGCTCTGATAATAAATATGGTGCCAGACCTCTTCGACGTGCGATCCAGAGCAGAATTGAGGATGCGTTGGCAAATGAAATCCTGGAGGGAAAAATCAAACGAGGGGATCATGTTCAGGTGAGACTTCATAAAGAGGAAATCCTGTTCGAAGTAAAAAATTAACTCTACAGATCGGTCTGTATGACATATACTTTGTAAAATAAGTATTAAAATTCAGTATAGATACTGGTAAGATTTTAGGATTTATTATATAATAAATACAATTAATGCCGAAGAATTTGTCTGCTTTTGTCAGATGAGAAATATTTGGATGGGAAGTGTATCCCATATTGCGGCAAACAAAAGAGTCTTAGGGAGGACATAAGGAAATGGCAGTAGTAAAAGAATTAATCCGCACAGAAGAGAATGGAGCAATCAGCTTTGGTGATTATGAACTGGCACAGAAATCCAAGTTATCAGATTACCAGCATCAGGGCGATATGTATAAAGTGAAGACTTTCAGAGAGATTACCAAGCTGGAAAAAAACGGAATGTTCGTTTATGAATCTGTTCCGGGAACTTCAGTATTTGGTCTTGTTCAGAGTGCTGACCAGATGGATTTCCATGTAGAGGGACTGGAAGATGCGCAGATTACAGTAGAAATGGAACCGGATACAGAGTATGAAGTATTTATCGAACAGGCAAGTACAGGAAAAATGAAGACGAATCTGGGAGGGAAGCTTTCTTTCAGTGTGGAGCTTGGAAATGCAGCAAGAGTAGAAGTTAAGATTGTAAAATGTTAAAAAATAAAAAGACAGTTTATTTTTGCCAGGAGTGTGGCTATGAATCTGCCAAGTGGATGGGACAGTGTCCGGGATGCAAGGCCTGGAATACTTTTGTGGAAGAAACAGTTTCTGCTAAGAAAAATCCTTCCGGCAATTTAAAAGCATCAGAGAAAAGACAGGATCCGGTAATTCTGAAGGATATCAGCCTGTCTGAAGATGAACGACAGACAACACAGATAGGAGAACTTGACAGGGTGCTGGGAGGCGGTATCGTCCCCGGCTCCCTTGTTTTAGTGGGTGGCGATCCGGGGATTGGTAAATCTACCCTGCTTTTACAGGTGTGCAGAAACCTGGCAGAAAATCAGGTGACAGTTCTCTATATTTCAGGTGAGGAGTCTCTGCGTCAGATTAAACTGAGAGCTAATCGAATCGGAGATTTTAATGATAAAATGCAGCTTCTCTGTGAGACAAATCTGGAAGTGATCCGAGAGGTAATTGAGAGAAAAAAGCCAGATGTAGTTGTGATCGATTCTATTCAGACAATGTTTCATGAGGATGTCAGCTCTGCACCGGGAAGTGTATCTCAGGTCAGGGAGTCTACCAATATTTTAATGCAGATCGCCAAAGGTATGGGTATCTCTGTTTTTATTGTAGGACATGTGACAAAGGAAGGGAATGTGGCCGGACCGAGAGTCCTGGAACATATGGTAGATACAGTGCTCTACTTTGAGGGAGACCGTCATGCATCTTACCGTGTTTTGCGAGCTGTGAAGAACCGTTTTGGTTCTACAAATGAGATTGGTGTATTTGAAATGTGCAATACAGGACTGGAGGAAGTAAAAAATCCGTCTGAATACATGCTGAATGGAAGACCGGAAGATGCATCAGGTTCTGTTGTGGCATGCTCCATGGAAGGAACCCGTCCGATCCTGGTGGAGATTCAGGCTCTGGTGTGTCAAAGTAATTTTGGAATTCCTCGACGTACAGCAGTCGGTACAGATTTTAACAGGGTAAACCTGCTTATGGCTGTGCTAGAGAAGAAGGTTGGTATCCATTTGGGTACTTCGGATGCTTATGTGAATATTGCCGGAGGCATGAAAATGACAGAGCCTGCCATTGACCTGGGGATTTGCCTTGCTATTGTTTCCAGTTGTAAAGATGTGGTGATACCGGATAGGGTAATGGTATTTGGCGAGGTTGGTTTAAGTGGAGAGATCCGTGCAGTAAGCATGGCGGGACAGCGTGTGCAGGAGGCAAAGAAGCTAGGTTTTGAGACTGTTATGCTTCCGGAAGTATGTAAGTCTTCTGTGGGAAAGCCAGAAGGGATCAATCTGGTTTATGTGTCACAGATCCGTGATGCGATCAGTTATATTATGAGAAAATAGTTATTGGGGAATCCATAAATATTATTGCGGGTAGGAGAAAACGTTATGGCAGATGGAATCAATACAGTGATTTTTGATATGGATGGAGTGATTTTTGACTCTGAAATACTCGTGCTGAGCTCATGGAAAGAGGTGGCAGGGCGTCATGGAATTCAGGATGTTGAGAAGGTATGTCATGAGTGCCTGGGAACCAATAGTGCTGTGAGTAAGCAGATTTTTCTGAGACATTATGGTCAGGATTTTCCCTATGATGAGTATAAAGCGGAGATGGCGGAAGTGTTTTTTGCTCATGCATCTGATGGGAAGCTGGCAAAGAAACAGGGAGTTGAGGAACTGTTGAAATATCTGAAAGACAAGGGATTTAAAGTAGGAATTGCCAGTTCTACACGGGAGAAAATAGTACGCAGACAGATCTCGGAGGGGGGATTGCTGGAATATTTTGATCAGATCGTTGGCGGGGACATGGTAAAACATAGCAAACCGGAACCGGACATTTTTCTGGAAGCATGCGGGAGACTGGAATCAAAACCGGAAAATTGTTATGTGATAGAAGATTCTTATAATGGGATCAGGGCAGCACATGCAGCAGGAATGCATCCTATTATGGTGCCGGACCTGATGGAACCTACTGAGGAGATGAAGTCCCTTGCAGAACAGATTCTGGGATCCCTTTGCGCAGTGCAGGAATTTTTGCAGGAATCAGTCAGATAAATTCATTTGGTTTTAGAAGTGTCAGTAATTGAATAAAAAAGAAATCTGTTTTTTCTGGTGCTTATTTAAAAGCTTTTCCAGGAAAACAGATTTCTTTTTTTGTTATCTTAAGTTTTTGCTTATGAGAGAACTCCTGTTGACTGTAAAAACAAGATAAACATCATAACCGGTGCAACATAGCGGATCATGATACGATAAAGTTTTTTTCTGCGGAAATTTTTACCGTTTCGTTCCATTTCATCAATAACATAGTCAGGTGTCATGACCCATCCGATCAGAATGGTGGAAAGTAATGCGATAAATGGCATCATAACACTGTTACTGATGTAATCCATGATATCAAGCAGCTGTCCTGTAGAACCATTGGGCAGTTTCACTTCTACATAGAAAATGCTGTATCCCAAAGCAATAATCGCAGAAGCGGCAAGATAAACTGCAGATAAAACAGAAACAGTTTTCTTTCTGCCTGTGTGGAAAATTTCCATACAGTTTGCAACAATGGATTCCAGCACAGAGATGCAGGATGACAGTGTTGCAAAAATAGCAGTTACAAAAAAGAGGATTCCTACAAATATGCCTGCTTTTCCCATGGCTGCAAAGACCTTTGGGAGAGATACAAACATAAGGCTTGGACCGGCTCCCATTCCCTCTGTTCCGGAAAATACGAATACAGCAGGGATGATCATGGCACCTGCAAGAAATGCAACTCCTGTGTCAAAAATTTCAATCTGATTAACAGCCTTGTTTAAGTCAACATCAGGCTTTACATAAGAACCGTAGGTGATCATGATTCCCATGGACACGCTGAGAGAGAAGAACAGCTGACTCATTGCATCCAGCAGAATCTGTAAAAATCTCTGTACAGTAAGCCCCTTAAAGCTTGGAGTCAAATAATACAAAAATCCCTGCAATCCAGTGTGTACCTGACCGGAGGCATCTGTATGCTTAAGCGTCAGTGAGTAAATGAAAATGATGACAACGAGTACAAGAAGCACTGGCATCATCCATTTCGATACTTTTTCGATACCATTCTGAACACCATTGTATACAATAAATGCTGTTACACCCATAAAGAGAAGTGCAAAAAGAACCGGAGAAGCAGATGAAGTGATAAAAGAAGTAAAATAATCATCTGCTGCAGCGGCTTTTGCCTGTCCAGTCAGGTAGACTACAGCATATTTGGTGATCCATCCGCCGATAACAGCATAATAGGTCATGATAAGGACCGGTACCAGAAATGTAAGAATCCCCAGAAACTTCCATTTGGGATGCATTTCGCTGTAAGCTCCGATTGCACTTTTCTGAGTACGGCGTCCAATGGCGATGTCGGAGGTAAGAAGTGTAAATCCGAATGTAAGTACAAGAACAAAATAGATAATTAAAAATAATCCCCCTCCGTCTTTGGCTGCAAGGTATGGGAATCTCCATAAATTTCCCACTCCGACAGCACTTCCGGCAGCAGCAAGGACAAAACCAAGCTGTCCTGAAAAATGATTTGATTTCCTTTCCATAATAGATAATCTCCTGTATGATTTATGTTTGCATTAGTACGATAACATATGTTAATGTATAAGTAAAATGAATGTTTTTACTGTTATATATTAAAAAAAGTAATGGATAATGATAAGTAAAAAATGAGGTACTTTAAAATAAAGTGTTTTTATAGATTTAGGGTGACGCAGAAAAGGGGAAGAATAGTTAATGAAAGAAATAAGGGATCGATATGAGATTTTTTTAAAAGTATGTGAGACCGGAAACTTTTCTAAAGCAGCACAGGCACTGAACTATACACAGTCAGGTATTAGCCAGATGATGGCAGCTTTTGAAGAAGAACTGGGTGTGCAATTATTTGCAAGAGCGAAAAAAGGAGTAACGCTGACGGATAATGGAACGAGACTGCTTCCTTATATACAGGAGATGGCAAATCAGAAAGATAAACTCAGACAGGCAGCATTTAACATTAATCACAAAATAGAAGGAAAACTTCGAATTGGCAGCTTTTCCAGTATAACAGCATTGTGGATGCCGGACGTGATCCATTTTTTTAATGAAAATTATCCGCAGGTTGAAGTGCAGATTTTTGATGGAAACTATGATGAAATCAGAAACTGGATTATTCATGGACAAGTGGACTGCGGATTTTTGTCATCTATTGTTGCGGATGATTTGAAATTTTATCCATTGTGTGAAGATCCTCTTTGTGCAGTAATAAAGAAAGGACATCCTCTTGCTGAAAAAAGAAGTGTGAGACTGGAGGAGTTATTAGAATATCCGTTTATTATAGAAACGCCGGGGTGTGATAATGATATTTTGCATTTGCTGGAAAGCTGCAAAAAGAAACCGAAGACATCTTACAGTTTCCGGGATGATACGTTGATTATGGCATTTGTAAAAAGCGGGCTTGGAGTAACGATTTCTCAGGAACTGGTTATGAAAGCATTTGCAAATGATGTCGAGAGCAGACCACTTGAGCCGGGAAGGTCACGGATTATTGGATTGGCATTTGCACGGACAATGAATTCGGTTGTGACTAAAATTTTGGTGGAGTATTTTCAGCAAAATATGGAAGTTGCCTGTGGAGGCCGGAGGCCGGACGCCGGACGCCCCGAAAGGACAGCGGGTGGGGAGACTGGTTTCGGGAGCTAGAAACTCTAAGGCCCGGGAGATCAGCTAAAGGCGCTCGCAAATGGCGCAAACTCGCTTCGCTCAGACAGTGC
>NZ_JBQHWC010000030.1:0-27392 GCF_052064155.1 Blautia sp. HCP3S3_C12
GATGGGCCTGCCATCATCATTCACACAGCATGGCTATACTTGTTTGGCTTCATGCCACAAGTCCTCGCCTTCGTGGCGCACAATCATCTGCGTACCGAACTGCATGCATCTCTTTTAGTCTGCTCCGACGCAGAGCCCTGTAGGCGTGGCTCTTAATCTCTGTTCCCTGCGCATTGCTCCTTGTTTTGAATTTTGTCTTTGTTGGCATCTGCTCCCATTGTGAGGCAATCCACCAATCCAGTTCATTCAATACGATGTTTGCAAGCAATGGCGACAAAATACCTCCTTGCGGGGTACCCCGTGCGGGATATGTTTTCTTCCCATTTGGCAGAACAACAGGTGCTTTCAGCATCTCTTTTATAATGCATAACAGCTTTTTGTCCCGGATTCCCAATGCCCATATCTGACGAATCAGCTTTGTATGGCTGATATTATCAAAGAAGCCTTTAATATCGAGGTCAACCACATGGTACAGATGCTGTACCTGTATCAGCCTCATGCATTGCGCAATAGCAGTCTCAGCGGAACGGTTCGGGCGGAACCCGTTGGAGTTCTCACTGAATTTTGCTTCACATATCGGCTCCATGACCTGCAAAATACATTGCTGTACGATCCGATCCACGATAGTTGGAATTCCCAGAGGTCTGGTCTTTCCATTGGGCTTTGGTATCTCCACTCGCCTTACGGGTCGTGGATGATAATTACTGAATTGTTTCCGTATGAGACGGACGTATTCTTCCTCGCTTAACTTTGCAAGGTCGGCTATCGTCCTTTTATCCACTCCCGAAGTATCACTTCCTGTATTCTTCTTTATCGTTCTGTATGCAAGCTTGATATTTTCTTCACTCTCGATGATTTCCATCAGATGGTTGAATGTTTTATCTTTCTTACTTTCTGCATACAGCCTGTCAAAAGTACCCTCCATGTCGTAATACTCTGAGTTGCGGATTTTTCTCTGTTTACTTTTCCTTTCTTGCTGCCCCGAAGTCAACACAGGCATCCTCTCCCTTCGGTTTGGATTTTCTTTGTCATACTCGAAGCTGTGTTTGTTGTGTTTTCATTTTCATTGCTGAATTCGACTTGTGGCTATCCCTCCACCGCTTACTTATTCACGGCTTCACAGGTACTGTGCCACTACTCTCACTGGAATAAAGAATGGTTATTGCCCTCTCGCGAAGGTATTCCCATCCACCACATCACTGGCTTGCAACCGCCTCCGTGTTCCCAGCTTTCCACGTTCCGATATTCCTATCATTGGATATCTTTAGGTTCTTCCTCTAAGCCTGTATCTGGTCATGCATAACCGCACCGCCTGTAACGATGCATGGACTTTCATAACAACCAATTTTACTCGCCCACAGATACCACCATGAAAGGTGTACTGCCTTTTGACAGCATCAACGTTTAGACTCGTACATTCAGAATTTCGTCAGTATTTTCATACATTCTCACCATGGATATCCGACCCCCGGCATATAGGCAACACCATCCACCTCTGGACAGCTTTCGTGTCTGGTCTGAAAACCAGTCTTACGGTTGCTCTCTGCCGACTTCACCGAGCTCTATAAACTTTTGGAGAGAGCCGTTGCATGCTCCCCGCCATTCGGAGTATCAGGGTGGCGCTTCGGGACGTTACCCCCTCATTTCACCCATCGGAATATCAGTTCTCCAAAGTTTCGGGCTACAATTGCCCTTCGACTTTGTGCGTAAGCTTTTCACTTACGAACGTGTCGCACGGTTGTCGTTGCCGTAGCCTTCAAGCAGGTTGATGGCTCCCCAGATACCGAGACCTGCGCCAAGGGCGATAACGAGAGTCTGAAGAACAGTTACTGCGCTGTTGAAAAATGCCATATACTTTTCCTCCTGATATTTGAATTGGATTTTGAAATGAAAAAAGCCCTCCGCAATACCGGAAAACCGGTCGGGGGGCAGAAATAAAGGGACTATTCAACTGCAATCATATTTATCACCACCACCTTTCAGGGAAAATCGGGTCAATCTTCTTTGTCGGTGCGATTCACCAAGCCATCCCTTGCTTTCGCAATCTTCTGGATACGGCTTGTCAGCTGAGCAATCGTTGCATTGATTTCATGCTGATTGTCCGCATAGAAGTAGCCATCATAATCGCTGCAAATGGGTTCACCTTTGCTTCGCAGCGAATTGACAATTCTTCTGATTTCTGACCCTTTTACATGAAAAACGGCTTCAAGCGTTTTACTTGAAACCGGATTGTTGGAACCTCTGTAATACTTGGACAGGTATTCACAGAACGCTTCCTCAATATTGAATTGGGGAGTTTTATCCATTGAAAACCTCCTTTAATCGGCATCAACGACTATAAATTCATCACCTGCCTTTAATTTCAGCCTGCGGCTCAGAAACTGTTCGATGTTGAACTCATTCTTTTTGTCGTAGTCTGATGTGTATTTATAATTTGGATGCTGTGTCAGATCGTACTTGTCAGACAGAAACGGTCTCACACCACGCAGCTGTAAGATGCACTTGCCACCATCCAGAACTGCCAGCTCATCCACGGTAGCAAGGTCTTTGCCCAGCTTCTGATAATTCATGCCGTAGGACGTGCTGTTTCCTCTGGTATTCGAGGTGTTGTAGGTGTCGATGGTTTCTTTCCCAAGCGCCTGATTCAGCTCTTTCAGCGTGGTCGGCTCAGAACCGCCGAGGAAAATACGGGAATCCATGTTGCCGATGATGGTGTCCGAGTTGTCCTTATAAATAGCTTTCAGCTGAGACTGTGCCTGAAGGACAAGGCAGGCAGAGATTTCACGGCTTCGGATGGTCGCAACCAACTTTTCCAGATTGGGAATCTGACCGATATTTGCTGCTTCATCAATCAGACAGCGTACATGAACCGGCAGTCTGCCGCCATACACATCATCTGCTTTTTCGCAGAGCAGGTTGAACAGCTGGGTATAAATCATTGAGATCAGAAAATTAAAGGTCGCATCCGTATCCGACATAATCAGGAACAGCGCCGTTTTCTTATCTCCAAGAGTATCTAACTGCAATTCGTCATAGGCTGTAATGTCCCGGACTTCCTGAATGTCAAAGGGAGCAAGTCTTGCACCGCAGGAAATCAGAATACTCTTTGCCGTTTTGCCGGCAGCCAGCTTATACTTCTTGTACTGACGAACCGCAAAATGATTTGGATTTTTCTTTTCCAGAGCCTCAAACATCAGATCAACCGGATTCTGGAACTCCTCGTCATCCTCACGCACCTCCATTGCGTTTAAGAACTCAATCAGAGTTGAGAAGTTCTGTTCCTCAACCGGGGCTTCGTAATGGATATAGCCAATCAGGGCGCAGTACAGAAGGGTTTCTGCTTTCGTCCAGAACTCATCACCGGCTTTCCCGTCGCCTTTGGTGTTGGCAATCAATGTCGTCACCAGCTTCAGAATGTCTTTTTCTGAATGGATATAGGCGAATGGATTGTAGTGCATCGACTTCTTAAAGTTGATGGTGTTGAAAATCTTGATGTTATAGCCATGCTTCAACAGGGCATTGCCGCACTCAATGACAATGCTGCCTTTCGGGTCTGTGACAACATAGCTGGAGTGCATCTGGAGAAGATTTGGTTTCAGCCAGAACCTTGTCTTTCCTGAACCTGAACCACCGATAATCAGAACATTCTTGTTTCTGGCATTGGCTGGATTCTTCGGTCGGTTGGACATCATCAGCCGTTCTGTTTTCGTCAGGATGATGTTGTCCTCAAACTTTGGAGCAGCGAACGGTTCCATGTCTTTTGCTGTACCCCAACGGGCAGAACCATACTCCACATTGTGCCGGTACTTCTTGGCGTTTTTGCTTTTCAGATAAACCGCAAGCCGAAGCCCTGCGCCACAGGCAATTCCCACCAGCAAATCCAGCGGGTAAAAGCTGGGAAGTGGATTGCCCAGAGCAATCGGAAGGGCATAAAAAAAGCTGAGGATTTTTGCAGAAGAATCTGCACCCTCAGCCAATCGCCATGCTTCTCCAAAATTCGTTGCAAACAATCCCACCAGAATATACGGGATGTTCAGAATCAGGAGCTTTTTTAAATTGATTTTGCTCATCACAAATCACGCTCCTGTTTCTTTTCCCGAACCTTCCTGGGGATAGCTGCTACCATCTCTTTGAACTTCTTCAGCTGTGCCAGAACGCTCGGTTTCTTATCCTTCGTTAATGACCTTGCCTGATGTTCCTTACAGATAGCATCCAGGGCATCTGCATCCTTGGAACGGACAAAGACCAGATAACGGGGAGGATCAACGGACTTATCTTTTCTTACGGCAAAGTCCACACCGTATTTCTTGGCGAGCCTTTCAAAATCCCGAATACCATCCTTATCAATTTCCACATTGGTGGCACCCTGATTCTGTCCCAGCAGCTGCTTCACGGACTGTTTTCCGTGAACTGCCGTATCTCGGATTCCTTTTCTCGCCTTGACCTTTTCCCGGTGCTGCAAATACTTGCGAATACCGGCAATGACACTTCGAGCAGTCAGCCGTGTCGTGCTGATTGCCAGATTTATTGTCCTGTTTTCAACTTCTTCCTGCATGAATCATCACCTCCTGCAAGCAGTAGAGTGAGGGTCATCGTGCCATATCTCTGCGGTCGTAGTACAGATTTCCTCTGGCGACATTGGCATGGCTGATAATCTTGATATTACCGGCTTTCTGATTATCCAGAGCTTTCTGATACCCGGCTTCGCCCAGATACAGGCGGTTCCTTTCGCCTTTCCATCCAACAAGAGATTCATTGGTCAGCACATCAAAGATAATCATATGCTTTGTTGCTTCATCGAATCTTACCAGGTCCATATAGGTGTGTCCCTGATACTCCTTGGCCCCTGCCTGTATCCTGCGGCGTTCCATCAGTTCTGCAATCGTTGAGCTTCTTTCCATGAAAACCTCCTTACAGCGAATCCCTATCAGGGCTGCTCTTGCGTGGTGCGGGGTCAGCCTTGATAGGCGCATCTTCTTTTTTGACCTTATCATCGGGCAACGGCAAAGCCATAATACTGCGCCCCATGCGGACGAAGGTTTCAGGCTGATGGAAGTGTTCCTCAAACTGTTTCATCAGCTCCGGGGAAAGGGAAGAAAAATCCTCCTCACCCAAACCAACGACCAGAAAGTCACCGGCGATAATGTCATAGATCTCGCCGTCCTCGTCCCGCAAGGCACGATTCAGGTCTTTCCCCATGATTTTTCCCTCATCGTGCATCACCAATGCGACAGGCTCATTAAATGGGTAAACGGCTTCAATGTCGCCACCAACAGCTTTCTGCATATCCTCCAAATCGCAGCCGATCTGAACCTGCTGGGGATACATATGGGGCTTTACCAGAAGCACCGTCATGGTTTCTGCCTGTTCCTGCTGAATCTCACGTTCCTCGGTAATACCAAACTGAACGCCGGTAAAGTTTTCGGAGTCCAGAATATACTCGGAATTGTAGTAGGCTGATCTGACCTGATCTTCTGCATCAGCACGGGACTTGGCTTCCACCGTTACCGTCTTTTCCAGTGTTTCGGTGATCTTTACATCATATTCCTTCAAACCTCATTACCTCCATTTCCTCAGATATAAGAAAAGCGGCCATCCATGAACCTGTTACAGTTCATAAATAATCGCTTCATGTTCCCACTGGGGGACACACATAGATTCCAGTTCCTCGATCAGTTCCTCCGGGGAAAAGAACAAATCTTCCGCACTTTTCAAAATCTTTTTGAAAGCCCGGTACTCCGTCACATAGCCGGTATCGTCAGAGCCGATCAGCATTGACACACAGCGGACAATGGCAAAGTTCATATCCTCCATAAGCCACAGCTCGGTTTCATAGGTGGTTTTGATTTCATCTAAAACCGCCTGTTCCACATCGGAAATAATGAGGCAGGCACGCTGGTCAAACAGTTCCATGCCACGGTAATCGAAGCATTTCTCATAGCCACCGGTTACGGAATACTGATATACCGTCTGTGCCGCACCTCGTAATGCGGTGCAAACCTCCGGCAGACACAAACCACCGGCATAGCCGATCTCATCTTCATCATACCCCTCATAATCTTCGGGAGAAAACAGCTCGAACAGCCAGTCGATTGCTTTGCTCATTTCTCTTTCGCTGAACATTGGCGTTCACCTTACCTTTCCATAGATTTCTCTCGTTTTTTCTGCCACTGTTCCAGCAGCTGAATGATTTTATCCTCCATCTGCTTGCTGGTATAGGACTTCGGAAAGTATTTCCGCAGGGAGTCCGTTTTGAATGTTACCCTGTCCAGCTCGCCCTTTTTAACCTCATTCATAATCTCGCACATAGCATCCAGAGTACACTCGCCCTCCTGTGCGAGCTTTTTGATTCTCTGCGCCTGCGAAAGAGAAGGAGCTGCTTGGGCATAGTCCATTGCGGAAAGAAAATCCTGCTGTTCTTCTCTTGCGAGATAGGAAAGCTCCACGGCTGGATTAAATTTTATCTGACCGTTATCCACCATATCCAGAATTTCAGGAATAAGTTCGGTCAGACGGATATAACGAAAAATCTGGTTTTTACTTGTGCCAAGTTCCTCCGCCATTTCCTCGCTTGAGGTCTTTCCAAAATTATTCCCAACTTGGGAATAATTTTTTTCGGACGGTCTGCCTGCCTGATGTCGCATTGCATCCAGCTTCATTTTATAAGCATAGGCTCTTTCACTCGGCAGAATTGTTTCCCGCTGTAAATTCGCATCCACCATTAAAATTATGGCGGCATCATCATCCAAATCACGGACGATAACAGGCATGGTTTCTTTCCCGGCAAGTTCTGATGCACGATGTCGCCTGTGACCAGAGATAATCTCATAGCCGCCATCCGGGTCGGGACGAACAATCGCCGGGGTGAGAACCCCGAAGTCACGGACGCTCTCAACCGTTTTCATCATATCTTCATCGTCTACCACCCGGAAGGGATGTCCCTCAAAGGGGTGCAGCTCAGAAAGCGGAATTTCCTGAACTCGTTCCTGCTGGGCTTCAGCTCGTGACTGATCGGTAGAGAAAATATCATCGTAACCCTTCAAGCTGATGTTTGCGCCTTTTTTCTGCATTTTTTAACACCTCCTTTGTCAGAACTCGGTAGGCATCAGCGACTTTGCCCTTGGGGTCGTGCTTAAAGATACTCGCTCCTTCCGCACTGATTTCCTCCGCACGAACAGAGCGTGGAATGTCCGTCTTGTAGACTTTCAGTTTTCCTCCATAGCTCTCACGGATCAGATTGCTGATGTCCTTGGAATAATTGGTTCTGCTGTCCACCATCGTCAGAAGAATACCCTCAATTTTCAATTTGGGGTTAATCTGTCGCCTGACCTTGTTGATGGTTTCCAATAGCTGTTCCAAGCCCTTTGCCGGAAGATATGCCGCCTGAACTGGTATCAGCACATTATCCGCAGCTGCCAACGCATTGACTGTCAGCATACCCAAAGAGGGCATACAATCCAGAAGAATGTAGTCATAGTTCTGCTTGACCGTATCCAGGTACTGACGGAGAATGGTCTCCCTGCTCATAGCATTGACCAGAGAAACCTCCAAACCGGATAGTTCAATGTTGGCGGGCATCAAGTCCACGCCCTCCGGGTGATGAAGAATGCCTTCGCCGGAGGCAATCGGCTTTTCCATCATAATCTTTCCCATCATGTCGGAAAGGGTGGGAGACAACGTATCCGGGAACGGATTTCCCAGACTGACTGTTAATGAAGCCTGCGGGTCCGTGTCTACCAACAGAACCTTTTTGCCCTCCATTGCCAGTCCCACACCCAGATTTTCCGTGGTTGTGGTCTTGCCCGTTCCGCCTTTCTGGTTGACTACGGCGATAACTGTCGCTTTTTTCGCCAAAATTCATCACCTCGCATTCTTTCATGTGTGCGCTTCATGTTTACCACCTCCCTCCAAGTTTCCCCGAAGCCATATCATGCCTGACCTTTGCGTCATAATGAGCGCTTATGGTGTAGGGGGCGTTGTATATCGAAGCAAGTAAATACTGCTTGATATTGCGAACATCGGTTGTGTTCTCTTTGAAAGAACTCATTACAAATCTGATGTGTTCAGAATCCAGCTTCATAAAACTGCTTTTTACAATTTCAATCGGCTTATCATCACTGGCAATCCGGATTTGCTGACGATTGCTGCACATGACCTCAACAATCAGATGCAGTATCAGATCGAGTATCTCATGGTCATACGGATAATCCTGTTTCAGATAGTCCATGGAAAGCTGTTCATAAAAATACTGATAATATCGGGTAAATTCGTCAGTCCCATCGACTTCATTTCCACAAAAACCGGAAGGAAAGAAAGGATCAGTATCACTCAAATCAATATATTTAATATCAGTATTATTACCTTGTCCTTTTGACAGTTCCTGAATTGTGTTTTTGACAACTCCAGAATTGTCCTTTTGACAATTCAAGAATTGTCTTTCCACAGAACCGGAAATGAAGTTCTTTACATAGATCAGGTTCGGTTTCCCAAGTCCCTGTCGCTTGCGTTCTATCAAACCACATTTCTTTTCCAGCTCATCCAGCAGCTTCACCGCTTTCTTTTCGGCACAGCCTAACGCCCCTTTGATCTCTTCAATGGTGAAGATGATATAGACACGGCCTTCCTCGTCCAACCAACCATTCCGAGCTGACAGGTTCATGCGGTCAAGCAGAATACCGTAAAGAAGCTTGGCATCGGTTGATACATTCCAAAAGCAATCCTCGGTGAACAACACCTTTGGAACACGGTAGAATGTGAACATCTCCGCTTGCTGACCATAGAAATAATCATACGTCACTCATTCTCACCACCTCTTTCTGCGGGAAATGCTCCTTTTTCAGAGGGGTTCTGCGGAAAGTCGTATCCTTCAGCTTGTACGGACAGCGGACAAAAAAGCAGAAGCGGTACTTCCATCGTGGCTGATAATTCTCACAGTCTTTGCAGCACTTCGGCTTATCACGGCGATTGTATTCATACTCATACATATCAACGCACCCCCACTTCCTTCATAATCTTCCTGGTACACCAGCCGATGCAGGGATGAACCCGCCCATAAGGACAACCTTCACATTCCGACTTCGGCTTTGGGGGTACGGAGATTAAGTAGTAGCAATTCTCTTCGCCCAGGCAGCAGCCCTTTTTATTGTTTTTCCAGAAATGGCAGTAACGGCAGTCGTTTGGCTTGTCTGGGGAATAGACGATCTTACTCAAAAATCAAACCTCCAATCTTTCAGATTTACCCATGAATTTTGGGCATAAAAAAAGAGCGTCTATCCATCCCCGATACAGGGGCAAATAGACGCTCTATGTACATGGTAATATTCAATTTTATTTCTTATAACGGCTTAGCACTCGGAACATCCGCCTTTTGTATTAGCAAGGTTTTTAGCACGATTTTTCACCTAATTAGCTGGAAGGGCATTTTCATTAGCAAAAACGGCCCTTTTTCTGCTAATGATTAGCAGAAATTTTTGCCTTATCACAGCAGTTCGATTTTTTAGGGCTTGTCAAAAATCAGAATTTGAAGTAAAATTTGAAAACATTATTTCGTCTCCGCAATCACACAGGAATTTGTTAAAAAAAGCCGAAAGTCCTTGAAAACAAAGGCTTTCGGCGTTGTTTGCTGGCGTCGCTAAGAGGACTTGAACCTCCGGCCTACCGCTTAGGAGGCGGTCGCTCTATCCAACTGAGCTATAGCGACGTATTGTCATCTATGATTATAGCCCGACGAAAGTCGAACTGCAATCCCTTATTCAATTTTTCTCCGGTGGCCGTTGTAACGTAACCTTAGGAGCTGCCCGTTGATTCCTTGTAAGGCGTTGTGTGACATCTTTGTGCACTGTAGCGTACTGTTGTATGATTGGTGATCCTCACATGCCTTGGATGATTCCTCTCTAAGCGTTTCATCCAGAAAAACTATACTTAAAATACTTTTCTGCCTCTATAGATGAAAGATATTCTCTTTTATTGTCATTCAAACATCGTAAAACCATCTTTTCATCTAAGGAAGGATATGTCGCATAAACCTTTCTGTTTCCAACCAAACCATTCTTTTTTAATTCTCTGAAAACCGAATCGAGAATATCAGAACAAAATTGCAACATACTAAAACTATCATATGGATCCATGTCCAATGTAATGGGATATGGAAAGAAAAAAATAGCATTTTCGCTTTCCTGAACTGTTTTCAATCTTTTCACCAATGTTTTATACAACTTCAGTTCGGTAACACTATGCTGTCCTCTTTTTTCAATAATCAATTCTCCAAATTCTGCTTCTTCGTCCATCATATAAACAAGCCACTCTCTTAAGCTACCTTTATTGCTACATATAAGTATGCCTTCTTTTCTATCAAATGGAAGTTTTGCCTCATACTTTTCTAATGTGATTGTATCCACAAAATCACACTCATTATTAGACTGGTTCTCATTTCTAATATATCTATTAGGAAAAACAATCTGAGACTGATTCATAAGATTCAAAATCAATACTTCATAGTTACCACTTTGTATAAACTCTTTAAATTCATCAGATATTACTGCAAATTTTTTCAGCTCCAAATGTAATCCCTCCTTACATTTTCTGCAATAAATTTTACCATGTTCCTTTATTTTTTCAATATTTATTCTTTGATAGTTTGCATTATGAGAAGTTCGCTGATGGCAGCGTGAAATGTATTGTAGATGAGATACCGTTTGAGCTGCCTGACAGATGGACGTGGGCAAGATTTTCTACCATAACAATTAATCGTGATAGTGAGAGAAAACCTATATCATCATCTCAACGAACAGGTGTTGCTAAAATCTATGATTATTATGGAGCTTCAGGTAAGATTGATAAAATCGATAAATACATTTTTGATGAAAAACTTTTGCTCATAGGCGAAGATGGAGCGAATCTTTTGACACGCAATAAACCGATTGCATTTTTTGCCGAAGGGCAATACTGGGTAAATAATCATGCTCATTGTATAGATGCTACTGATAAATTTATTTTGGAATATCTTTGTTTTTATATCAATGCAATTAGCCTGGAAAAATATGTAACTGGATCAGCTCAACCTAAAATGACGCAGGACAATATGAATTCTATTCTGATTCCATTACCCCCATATAGTGAGCAAAAACGTATAAGTCAACAGCTCAATGAAGCGATGTCCGTTGTTGATATCATTGAAAATGGAAAATCAGATGTTATGGAACTTGTTTCGAAAGCAAAATCCAAAATTCTCGACCTCGCTATTCGTGGGCAGCTTGTGCCACAGAATCCGGATGATGAGCCTGCTTCTGTTCTTCTGGAACGTATCCGTGCAGAAAAAGAAGAACTCATCAAGCAGGGCAAAATCAAGCGTGACAAGAAGGAATCCATCATCTTCAAAGGTGAGGATAACTCTTATTATGAAACTATTGGCAAAGATACTGTTTGCATAGATGAAGATCTTCCGTTTGATATACCAGATTCTTGGCATTGGGCTCGTCTGAAAGATGTATTTATTATCAATCCTCGAAATAAGTTAAATGATGACTTTGATATATCATTTATTCCTATGCCTTTAATAGATGACGGATATAGTGGTAAACACACTGCAGAGGTACGTCAGTGGAAAGAAGTTAAAACTGGATTTACTCACTTCGCAGAGGGTGATGTTGGTGTTGCTAAAATTACTCCTTGTTTTGAAAATCGTAAATCTATAGTTTTTACAAATTTGACCAATGGATATGGAGCAGGAACAACGGAACTTCATATATTGAGACCTATTGGTAATAGTATCATTTCGCAATATTTATTGGCATATTTGAAATCTGACTATTTTGTTGAAAATGGGAAGCAGACTTTTACAGGAGCCGTAGGCCAACAACGTATCAGCAAAGAATATGTTGAAAATGCATATTTTCCGATCCCGTCTAAATCAGAGCAAGAATGCATTGTTCAAACAATAAACAACATGTTTGAATATCTAAATGTAATTTCGGACGCATTATCATAATAAATCAGCCGCCTTCACATGAGGGCGGCTGTACTTTTACCATGTTACAATTTTATCTACAAGCGCTTGCTGTTCGCTGGCAGTACGGCGCAGATATATACGGGTGGTTTCGATACTTTCATGCCCCATAAGGTCGGCAAGCAAAGCAATATCATTGTACTTTTCAAGAAAATTCTTTGCGTAGCGGTGTCGGAAAGAATGAGGATAAACTACCTTTTTATCAAGACCATATTTGTCAGCATAATTCTTTAATTGCTGTGAAATACCACGGGTAGTAATGCGATTACCATAACGATTCAAAAATAAATAGCCGGAAGAACGTCCTGTTTCCTCCAGCCATGCAATAGTTTCTTCTCTCAATTTCTTAGGAATAAACAATCGACGAAGCTTTCCACCTTTCGTATATAAATCAAAATACCCAAGTTCCACATGCTCAATCTTTATGCGAATAAGCTCGCTAACACGGGCTCCGGTAGCAGCAAGATACCATACTACAAAATACCATTCCATATTTCCGTCCTTTTTTAACTGACGCTTTAGGAACTTATAATCAGCATTACTGATTACATTCTCCAAAAAGCTTTTCTGCTGAATTTTCACAGCTTTGAGCCTGAGTTGTGGTTTTCCAAGATAGTCCAGATACTTATTCATAGCCTGAATTCTTAAATTGACAGTTTTAGGCTTGAAATGTTCCATCAGAAACCCTTTGTATGCAAGCAGATTTTCTGATGATACCTGTTCGTAGTTTGCAGTAAAATAATTTACCGTCCATAGATAAGATTCAATGCTGTTTTCTGCGAGGTTATCCTTTTTCAGATATTCCTCAAATGCAATTTTTGTCTTCATAAAAAGACACCTCCATAATTTATTTGCGATCATTCGCTAAATAAATTATAGATGTACAATGTGTGAACTCCTCTTATTATGAGAAGATTGGTAGTGAAGTTCATTGTATTGATGAAGAAATCCCTTTTGAAATACCTGAAACATGGGAATGGATACGCTTGCAAAACTGTTGTATCAAAGAGATAAAAAGAGGAAAATCACCCAAATATGCAACTAAGAGCAGTAACACACTTGTATTTGCACAAAAATGCAACACAAAATACAATGGCATTGATATTGGATTAGCACAGTATCTTGATGAAAGCACTTTGGGTAAATATCCAACAGATGAGTATATGCAAGATGGCGATATTGTTATCAATTCAACGGGCACGGGAACATTGGGCCGTGTTGGATTTTATCAGTTAAGTGATAATATCAAAAGCATTGATATAGTTCCAGATTCTCACGTAACCGTTGTACGTTCCTACGATGAAGTCGATTCATTCTATTTATACGCCTTTATGAAATCTAATCAGAGTGTATTAGAAAAGAAAGGTGAGGGTTCTACCAATCAAAAAGAACTCAAGCCAGTTACATTGAAAGAAATGCTTGTTCCTATACCTTCTATAAAAGAGCAAGAGCGAATTTCTTTGGCGATACAAAGAGCGTTTTCAATTATCGACACAATAGAAAAAAGCCTCAGCTGAGGCTTTTTTCTATTGAATCAATGTGTTCATATAACTTGGAGATTGAGGATACAATTTTATCCTGCACTTCGGCCGGTGGAATGGGAATAAATAAATTACTGAGGGAGGTTCCATTACAATTGGGTTGTCCCACACCGACAGCTTTATTTGAAATTTGTTCCCAATAGCACGGACTATTGAAAAAGTTATAAATGTATTTTGGACTTATGAATTTAAGTAGTCTAATTCTAATTAAGAATGATGCGTAAACAGATTCATATGGCAATTGGTCAATTAAAAATGATTTACCTACCGTAGCTCCTGTTCTTGCAAAAACAATATCGTTTGATTTAAGTATATATGTTTCTGGATCCTCTATTGTTGTGTACGGAACAGTATCCCAATTTACAGAACCGTTTTGAATATCTGTAATTCTTAAAAGTTTATGGGTTCCGCTACTTTCAGCAGAGTTACTTAATCCATATTGAATTGAAGAACAAAGGCTACCAAGTTTACACCATTTCCATCCATTTGGGAGAGTAAACGGTATTTCGGCGTCAATTTTAGAAACACTTTTACCAATCTTCTCATAATAAGAGTTATCCTCACCTTTGAAGATGATGGATTCCTTCTTGTCACGCTTGATTTTGCCCTGCTTGATGAGTTCTTCTTTCTCTGCTCGGATACGCTCCAGCAGAACAGAAGCAGGCTCATCATCTGGATTATGCGGAACAAGCTGACCACGGATAGCAAGGTCAAGGATTTTAGATCTTGTTTTCGAGATAATTGATAAAATATCTTGTTTATCACTTGCAATTCTTCCGATTAATGTGAGTAAATTTCCGCATGCATCGCAGATTTTTTCTTGTTCTTTCAATGGTGGTACAGGTAAAACCAATGTTTTTAAAATAGCGGCTTTAATACCTACTACCGTGCTTCCTGTTTTTCTTGTATGAAGCTGATTTTGAAAAATATCCGATAAAATAAAATATAAAAATGTTATGTTATTCAAAGTGCAGTTACCGTAATGCTGAAACGTAATCAATCTCTGACCTGCGCTAAATTTATCAATATTAGCAATCGCAGCATTACCAAGTGGAGCTTCTGTAGTAAACAGAATATCCCCTAAACGAGAAGTTCCTCTTTGTTGACGTTCCCAATACTCTTCTTCGCTGATATATTCATCAACAGTGTAGTCGATATATCCAGATTTAACATTTTTGGCTGTAATCAATGGAACGCCTGAAGATATTTTATTAGGCGTTGCACCACGATAATCAATAAAGTTGTATATTTGATTTAACCTTGCCCACGCCCATCCATCCGGCAATTCAAACGGAATCTCATCCTCGATACATTTTATACTACCATCAGCGAACTTCTCATAATGCAAACTATCCTCACCGACAAAGATAATAGAATCGTTCTTGATATCCTTTGCTTTGAGTTTTCCTTCTTTGACCATTTGCTTCTTCTGCTCACGGATTCTCTCCAGAAGAACCGATGCCGGTTCGTCATTCGGATCCTGTGGCACAAGTTTACCACGGATAGCAAGGTCAAGAATCTTTTGTCTTAATGCCTTGATATCCATTATTCCTCCACCTCTCCTATTAACTGTTCCAGTTCTGCAACTGCTTTTGCAATATTGCTGGATTTTTCTTTGATCATATCCAGCAATTCAGCAAGAGTATAATCATCAGTTCCAGAATCTGATTTCATCCATGTAATATCCAAGCTTGTCTTATCACGAGCTAAAATATCTTCAATAGTGAATTTACGCCATCTGCCGTTTGGATTTTCTTCGCTGTATGTTTCTTTACGTTTGCTCAGATCGCCATCAGCATAGCATTCCACAAAATCATCAAAATGTTCGGATTTCAATGGATTTGTCTTGCCGAAAGACGGCATATCATTTCTCAAATCATAAATCCATACTTCCTTTGTATTATGCTTGTCTGTTTTACCACGAGTAAAGAACAAGACATTTGTTTTAACGCCTTGAGCATAGAAAATACCGGTAGGAAGACGCAGGATTGTATGCAAGTTACATTTATCCATCAAGTCAAGACGGATTCTTTCACCATCACCATCAGCAAAAAGAACATTATCTGGCAGAACTACTGCAGCACGTGCTTTGCCGTTTGTTTTCAAGCTACGATAAATATGCTGAAGGAAGTTCAGCTGCTTATTGCTTGTAGGGAATGTAAAGTCATCACGTGTTGCACGCTCACCACCTTTTTTAGTACCAAAAGGTGGATTGGTTAATACAACATCATAATCTTTCATGCTCATTCCTACGCTGGACAGAGTATCGCCTAAAGTGATTTTACCGTCAATATCATGCAGCATAGCATTCATCAATGCCAGACGATGTGTATCATGTACCAATTCACATCCAGTGAATGCTTCTTCTCTTTCAAATTTAGCTGTGTCAGCATCTAAATCAAAGAAATCATCAGTCTGTGAACGCACATACTGACTGGCAGAAATCATAAAACCAAATGTACCGCAAGCAGGGTCATTACAGCGTTCACCCGGCTGGGGTTTCACCAATTTAGTCATAACATCGATCAGTACACGTGGGGTGAAATATTGGCCTGCGCCGGATTTCTTCTCGTTAGCATTCTTTTCCAAAAGACCTTCGTAAAGATTACCCAGACCTTCTTCTCTTGCAGAGAACCAGTCCAAACCATCAATGGTTGTGATGATTTTTTCAAGGTTTTTCGGTTCATCAATGTTTGTAGCTGCACCCTGATAAATTTCACGTACACGACCAGTGCAGTTTTCACCAAGATGAGAAAGCAATTCCTTATAGAACTTTTTCAGCTCGATACCACTTTTGGATGTAAGATTATCCCAACGATAGGTTTCCGGAATCTGTGATTCCGCACCAGTTTCTTTCGCCATTTTCAGGAATAAAATATAAGTTAATTCGGTTACATACTGATGATATGTGATACCGTCATCTCTGAGTACATTACAGAGATTCCACAGCTTTGAAACAATTTCTTGTGTTGTCATTATTTATCCTTTCTTCTATCGTACAACAGAATCCATAATTCTAATTAATTCCAATGCATCTGTATAATACTGCTTAATGTCATTAAATGTAGCTGTTGGTGTTTTTCCATGAGCGAATTGATGCCTATTAGTCACTAATGAATTTGTAGAACTAATTATTCGCTGACTATCTGGGTGTTGAGCTACAGCATTTTTAAAATTAGCTCTCCAAGTGTCATCAAATTTGCCTAACAGTCCACTCATATTATCATATTTAGCACTCATCGAACCTTCTCTAACCGTTTTATCAATATATGTAGGAACTTGTGATAAATTGCTTTGGTCAAAATAATCAGCCACAAGTGATCTATACACAAATTCTATTGTTCCACAAGATTTTATTAACGCATATTTTGTTAAGTATGCCCTCGTCTTATCTAACGGCGGCAATGCACTTATTTTTGATGAAATATCGGTCAATTCTGTTGTACATTCATCTATAAGATTTTGCAACTCAGTTTTCATCGTTACCACCATAAATCAGATATTCTTTAGCTAATCTTATACGAGTTTTAATGTTATCAATATCTGTTGTTCTAATGCTGCAAGACTTTTTAAATTCTTCATCCAACAATAACTCAATATGTTTCTCAGATTTCACTTCAAAAGCATCGTTCCCACTTTTTATTTCATCATAAATGGCAACAGCAATGGAATCAAAAATTGCCGGGTGGAATTTATTTGTGTATTTGCCTTTAAGATAATTTCTAAAAGCATTTTTCCCAATATTGTCATAAATTTTATCCATCGTATTTGTAAAATCCCTGCGGAATTCATCTATCACTTCCTCCGGAGCATTGACAAACTTACCCATGAAATCATTCAATTCCTTTTTTAAGGATATTTGCTTTGCAGTACTATCTCTAACTGTTTTAGATTTCATTACAAAAAATCTTAAAATACATTCAATATCTCTCATTCTGGAATCCGCTTTATCATTTCCAAACAATGCTCTCCAGTTTGAATTTTCATTTAACTCGAACAATAAAGAATTAAATGTTCCTTGATATACGCAGTTTCTTATTTCTTGAGGGGTTAGTGTTCTCCCGCTCGTATTTATTCTTTCAAATATTTGATATAAACTTGTATCATCGTTCTCCGGTCTTTTCTGCTCAAAAATAATTGCATGTATAGTAGTACTTCTTATTTTTCTTTGTTCTTCTATTGTCAATTCAGCAAAAGCTTTATTTCTCCATCTTTCATTGATCTTCTCCGAATTAGAAAGACGGAAAATTTTCCCATCTGTTGTGAAAACACCTCTTACATAATCATATACAGTCATTATTCTTTGATAGCCGTCAACAATCAGTTTTTGACTTCCTGATTGTGCAAAAAATACACTGGGAACTGGCAATCCCATTAGAATAGACTCTATAAAACGGCTGGCCTCAACCTTATCCCAAACATATTTTCTCTGTAATTCTGGTTTAACAAGTTCATCTTCTTCATACATTGAGATAATTTCTCTAAAAGATAAATCTGCTCCCCAAGAAGAGATATTAAATAATGAGTCATCAGAATAGTCATCATTTTGCTCATTGTTAATCAATTCAATTACATTATCGTCCTTCATCTTTTTGTATATCTCCTTTAAAATTTTAGTATTTTTACAATTGTTATTTCCAAAAATCACTCTCGTATATTGAACATTAAAAGAATCAGCAATTGTATTAGCGTAGATACATTCATACCCATTGATTCCTTGAGTCAAAAACACTTCATAAAAAACATCAGCATCTGTGGGGCCAAAGCGTTCTATGTCAATAAATGAATACATCTTTATCCTCCTAAAATAGTGTTACTAAATAATATACTCATCCATTGTTCATATATTCAAATTATGCCACCCTACCTCCGTCATCATAAAGATATTCGTTTAATTCGAGAACGATATCTTCCAGCTTATTCTGGAATATTTTATTAATTTTCACAAATCCACCGGAGCTCTTAAAACGACTATCTTCGTCAAATACCTGGACGTTTAATACAGATTCTTCCATCAAGTATTTTTCCATACGTCCAATCCAGCTCATCTCCTGTTTTGAGAAATTATGAGCTTTTTTTAATTTATCTACTGCTCTGCGAATTCTTGCCTCATGGCTAATCAATGCAGAGCCAATAGCATATCTACGAATAAGGCTAATAATATCAGCAGCAATTTCTTCATTGGTAAGCTCTGATATTGCTGTATTCAACTGTTGTGTTGTAAATCCTTCCCTATCAAGAGTTAATCTTAATGCTTTCAATGCATCTCTTGTCAGATCTTTTGGTCTGGTGCAAACGATACTCAATGCAGCAATCTCATTCATGTGAGTTTTAACATATTCAGAAAAAGCATCCAGATAATCTTCCGGTTTATCAGAATTACCATAACCTCTTGTATGACCAGTCAATTCATCTTTTTCATCAGAAATAACCACCGGATTGTCGCCATTGGCCTTTGTCTGCTGAATATATGCAAACATTTCTCTATATGCAAGCAGACGTTTTTTTGCATCTTCCGGATTTAGTCTTTCAATATCAATAATAAACTGAGTCGGGTCCATACCATCAGTCATACTGATAAACTGCTCCATAGTTTTTTCACTCATACGGCGCTTTTTACGCTGGAGTTTTGCAATAATCTGATTTATCTGAACTTGTACAACATCTTTATCTTCCACTTCTTCCAAACCATCCAGAAGCTGTGTAAATGTAGTTGTGGGATTTGTGACAACAGGCTTCATAGTGTTTACCGGTTCTAAAGAATCATAAACACCAACTGGATCATAAATCTCAAAATGTGTTTTATGAATCTTCTGACACAATCTGGTAGCACGTCCCAACATCTGTTCAAACAGAATACGAGATTTTACTCTACGCATAAATACCAATGTTGTGATTTCCGGAACATCAATACCGGTTGTAAGCAAATCAACAGTAACAGCAATACTTGGAAAACGCTCATTTTTAAAGCGTTTAATTGCTTCTGCTACTTTCTTAGGATTACCACCGCCAACGCTGCCAGTAATCTTCATAATAGCATCATTGTCAACACCGGTTTCTGAATAAATCTCTTTCAGGATAGAAACAATCATGTCTGCGTGCTGATCATCAACCGCATAAATGAGAGTCTTGCCCTGCTCCTCTGGATTTTCTGGGTCAATGTCTCTTGCGATTTCAGCCAGTACAGTTCTGTTGAAATTTTCGGTAATAACTTGCTTGTTGAAGTTTTCGATATCAAAATCCAGTTCATCTTCCAATAATTCACTGTTGGTTATTTCTCCGGTATTTGGGTCATAAATCGTTACTGTCTGACCTTTTTTAATATGAATACCACCAGTGCTGAGTTTTGTTTCCAGATGATGCGGCGCATCATGGTCTACCAAATATCCTTCTATAACAGCTTCTCTGTAAGTATATTTGAATACTGGTTGTCCAAAAATTTCTGTTGTATGTAATGCCGGTGTCGCAGTAAGTGCGATTTTTACAGCATCAAAGTATTCTACTACAGTACGATATTTACTCTGATAATCTCGCTGGTCACGATACAAAATTTCTACATCGCCCATTTCTTTATCAAGAATATAACCACGGTGAGCCTCATCAATAATAATCAAGTCAAAATCTGTTACCGATGGCATTACTTCACCTTCGTTATAAAGGATACGTTTTACCATGCTTTGAACAGTAGCAATCTGAATACGAGTTTCTTTATCTACCGTCTTTTCATCCAATCCTTTAATGTTATAAATTTCATCAAGGGTCATCAATTCTTCAAGTTTTACTTCTTTGAAAACATCTGAAGCCTGGTCACCAAGAGAAGTTCTATCTACAAGGAATAAAATACGTTTGAAACGATTTGTCTTTAAAAAGCGGTAAATCATGCCAAGAACGGTACGAGTTTTACCTGTCCCCGTTGCCATAGCAAGCAAAACTTCTCTCTGACCATCAATAACTGCTTTTTCGGCTGCTTTGATCGCTTTCACCTGATATTCTCGCAGATTCAGACCATCTTTATCTATTAATAAGTCATACGGCATTACCTGTAACGCATCATTACCAGCCTGAATATCCTTTTCAAGACGTTCCATAATACCATCCGGACTAATCCAACCATGCAACGCAGTAGGTACATTAGACGGTTCTCTTAAATCCAGGAACCAAATACCGGATTTTGTTTTGAACTGTTCCAAATAAGGTCTACCATTTGTTGCAAAGGTAAACGGAACCTTGAATTCTCCCCAAGTGCCAATCTGATATTCAGCATCTTCTTTACGAATATTTCTTGGATAATCTTTACTCTGATAATCAATTACAGATGGAATATCCTTGTGTTCAGCTTTAGCCTCAATAATACCAACAAGTTTTGTACCCACAAATAGTGCATAATCTGCATAGCCTTTTTTGCTAACAGTAGAATCTGTTGGCCATTCAGCAATTGCCATATTATGACCTTTTGTTGGTCTTGTACCTTTTGAATAGCGGATTTCCTGTGTATTGGCTTCCCAGCCCACCTGACGCAGCTGTTCATCAATCATATATCGTGTTTCAGCTTCAGACTTCTGACGCTGACTTGCCATTTTATTAGCCTGTTTCAGTCGAACCTTCTTATCTACCTGCTCAGCCTGTTCAGCACAAGCAATAGCTGCTTTTGTAAGTTCTTCTTCTTTTTCCGCTTCCTGAACTTTGTTGAAAACGATATTCTTATCTGTTTTCTTTTCTTGTTTTGCAGGCATAACAAAATCCTGATGTTGGTAATTCCAGTCACCATAAGTCTGCATAAACCATTCAGACAAACTGTATGCCATTTGTAAGAAAACAGGACAGTCTGAGCCTTCGGCATAATTTTCGTGAACAGCTTTATTTCTCACTTTGCGAAGCGCATGTAAAATATCCGTTAAATCTCTTGTCAAAAGTCCTTCAGAAGATAAAACATTAATCCTATTTGATGCTGAATTATCATAAGGTGCTGGGATCTTATCGTATGTAAACATCAGATTTACGATGGTTTCTCCTATCATCCCCAGTTTCATCAAGCATGAGTTCGGGTCTGTATAACAATACTGTTCTGCCAAGCCACCAAAGTTAGCAAGAACCGGAAATTCTGTTTCTAAAAATTTGAAATTGGAAGCCATTTAATTAGTCCTCCTCCCGTTTATCTTATGTTCTGATAATAAAATATTATCGGAACATTCTTGTATAAATTATAATCCTTCATAATACTCTTGAATGAGTTTTGCCATCAATTTTCTGCGTTCCTGCAGGAAAGCGTCATAGTTTTCTACGTTCATTTCAAAAATATTATTAGGGATACAGTTTTCTTTCAAGTTCTCGTCCAACATTTCTTCTGTTGAAATGTTGCCCAAAATAATATCTTTTGTTTCACATTGTTCTTTAACTTTTGTGAAATATGTAGCCGGTGCATCATCACTTACAGCTTTATTCACCTGTGTGTCCAAATAAATATAGTTTGCAACTTGATTATATTTTGTCTTAGATGTTACACCATTCTTCTTCAAATAAGCTTTAGGGAAGATGTGGTGAACATCTCCGGATATTGTTATTAAATCCGAAATTTTTGTACCTTTCATCAGCAAGGAATTACAATTCCGATTAATCTGCGCAGCCAAGAATGTATTAAATGCCGGGCTGTTTATAGATGATGTTTCCAAATACTGCGGCAATGTAACAGTCCAAAAACTTTCTGACAGAGCAGATGCTTCAACTTCAGCAAGGAATTTCAAGAATCCCTTTTCACCAATATTTCTCATATCTCTATCCATCTGTGTTTCCGGAGAACCGATATATCTGGATGTCAGTGTTGAGAGAACAAACCATTTCTGCACATATCGCTTAATCTGTGCATTAGGAATTTCTGGATCATCTAACAACATCAAGTATAGTGTATAAGCAAAATCCAAGGTCATTCTTGAATTAAGAAGTTTACTTGATACAAAACCAGCACCTTTGATCGCCATAATAAACTGTGCAAAATTATATTTGTTAATGAAATTCATGATACCGTCATCCAATTTTTTATAGGATTCTTCTACGATATCATCACGGAATTCCTTTGTAACGAAATCTCTACCTGACAGCAAACTTACCAAATCAGCTAATTTACCACGTCTGAACTGGTGCATGAATGAAACTCGTAACATATCGCCATAATCCGGATCGTAAATATCATCATAATCACTTGCTAACCATTTGATTTTATCTGCATATTTAGAATCCTGAAATTCTTTATCATTAACCAAATGAGCATAGAAATCCGGTTTTACAGCTAAATGGCAGAAGTAATCTACTGTTTTTCTCATCAAGCTGCCATTATGTACCGAATCTGCCGCCATTTTAGACATAACAAAGTCAGATTGGCTTAAAGCAGTCCCTTTAGAGTTAATTCGGATAAAGATTTCTGTTACTTCATCAATATCCAATGTTGCATCTAATTCAATTACACCAATTTGCCTGTTGGCAATGCCTTTTATCTTTGTTAATGTTTCAGAAAGCTCATCTAAATCCACATCTGGATTGTTTTTTGCATACTCGTTTTCAAAAGCTCTCTGTTTAAAACCAACTGAGAACAATACAGAAATATCTGGTATCCATTTCTTATCTTTTAAATGAGAAGCATCCTGTACTGCAAATCTTTTGGTTTCATCTTCTGCCAATGGATTAAATGCAATTTTAATGCGTTCCTTATTAAAATCATCATCCAGAACTTCCCTTCCGGATATGGCAGCCATTAAAGCGGTTACTCGTTGCTGCCCATCAATCAACACTTTTTTACCGTTCGCTTTGCCGCCATCTTTTGTTTTTACATCTGGATTCTTCCAAGTAATGATATAACCTGTAGGATATCCATTGTACAAAGAATCTATTAAATCTCTAACCTGACTGCGTTTCCATACAAATGGACGCTGAATTTCAGGTATAACAAAATCTTCTGCGTCAATCAGTCCAAGAATTGCATGAACCGAATACTGCATCAATGTAAATTTTTCACCAGTCATCTATATCCTCTTTTCGTTTATGTAACTAATTGGTATTCTCATTAATTTTTTGAATCAGATAATTTCTGATTTTTTTATAACTCTCAGGATATGACATCAACGGAATACCATCCATTACTTCCATTATTTTCTTTATATCTTTTATTGCTTTCTTGTTTCTTTCGAGTAAGAACTTTTGATTTTTATTATCCGGCATAACATTTAATAATCTATAGTATTCTTCACGAGCTTTTGATGAACAGGTCAAATCCATTTCCAAACAATAATTCATGGATACAATGCCATATTCTTTAATAAAATCAAAAAATTTTCTATATCCAGCTTTATGATGTTCAGTTAATTGCCGTTTTTCTTCTTGGTTAAACAAAGAATTTATAATCGCTTCATTTTTAACATCATCTCCATAAATAGGAAGACCTGTTACAGCATTTCTACTGGCATCCAGTTCATTGTTATTGATATATGGAAAGAAAAAATCTCTATCAACAACTATAGAAAATGGAATTTGAAGTTCCTTTAACAAAAAGAAAGGATATTTTATGCTTTCTACACCACCAGCATCCAGAAAACTTACATCCGCAATTTTCTCCACTACTTCTGATGCTACTAACTTTTCGAGAATTTGACAATCATTCTTACTTTCCGCAATGACAACATATTTTGAGAAAAAGAATTCACTATTTTTGTAATCAAAATATTGATAATGTTTAAAAGATTCAATATCATATTTCGTCCAAAAATCTGCGGGCAATTGATTGATTTGCGAAATAAACCCTCTTGAAGAATCATTAACCCTTCTCACTAATAATATAGCTTCATGATCCAACTCATCTACTAAAACAGTTGAATGTGTTGTAAAAATCGATTGTGTTTCATTTGAATGCAACTGTTGACGCAATGACATAATAAATCTTTTTTGAGCCTGTGGATGTAAGTTTGTTTCTGGTTCCTCTATTCCCAGCACTATGCTTCCATTTTTTAGCAGCGCATTGGCTCTATGCATTGCAATTACAGCCAAACTTTTGGTTCCGCTTCCCCACTCTTGTAACAAATAATTAACCCCGTATTCATTTAATGAAAACTCAATATTTCTGAGTAATACGGTATAATCTAAATTCTCAGGAAAAGCTATTTTAAAATCCATGCTTTTATTTTGCATGTATAACTCGTTAATTTCTTTCTCTAATTTTTTAAGAACTGTATCATGAATTTTATCTGTAGCTTTTCTTACATAGCCAGATATCATGTCTCTGTTTACTGTATATTGCGCTGTATAGCTTGTAATCAAATCCTTGAAGATCGAATTATCCGACCATCTAACATCCTTGTTTGTTCTTCCTGCTGGAATATAAACATACATAATATCTTTAGATAATTCCTGCATAAAGGAGTCATCTAAGTTTTCCGAATCACGACCTTTAAGCAAGATATACTTTTTCTTGTTATCCGCATAAGAAAAAGAAAACTTTATCGCTAATTTATTATCATATATTTTGTTTTCATAAATTATTTTGTTAGGAATATCTTCAAAAACAACTGTTATATACGTATTGTTACGTGGTGCATATCTGTGTGCTTTGTTAATAAAACTTTCCTCTTCATGCTTATAATTTAGAACTGCATTTAATGCTCTTAATACAGCCGTTTTACCCGCATTATTCTCACCAACAACAGCTGTAATATCACTCATTCTAAAAGTCGCTTTCTTGATAGAGCGAAATTTCTCTATTGTAACTTCAGATATTCTCATATGCTCACCTCTCCAAGTAACTATACATAAGTCTGCAAGCATGACCTATATATTTCTTTAAACTGAATGTTTCACTTTAATATTTTTAGATTTTATCGTCTTAATATGCAATCCTAAAATAATCCAAATACGCTTTATATTTATCCTGTGCTGTCAGACATGTATCTGTCAGGAAGCCTTTTTCGTTGTTCCATTCTTTCAAGCCACGGTAATAATACAGTTTCAGATTATCTTCGATAATGAACGGAACAATATTATATTTTAGGCACTCCTTAAACATAATCAGTCTGCCTACACGACCATTGCCGTCTTGGAAAGGATGAATTCGCTCAAACTTTACATGGAAGTCCAGAATATCTTCGAATGTCTTTTCTTCTTTTCCGTTGTACTCTGTCAGCAGAGCTTTCATTTTATCGGCAACTTCTTCCGGAAGAGCTGTATCCATACCACCGACTTCATTAGGCAATTTCTTGTAATCACCAACAACAAACCAATCTTTTCTGGAATCACTGGTTCCATTCTTCAGAATCAGATGCAGTTCTTTAATGAACTTCTCTGTCAACGCAGCTTTTGCATTATCAATAATCATATCAATGCAACGGAAATGATTTGCTGTTTCAATCACATCGTCCACATTCAACACTTCATTTTCTACACCTATGGTGTTGGTTTCAAAAATATATCTTGTCTGATCGTGGGTCAGGCGGCTGCCCTCGATGTGGTTTGAGTTATATGTCAAATCAATCTGTGTCTTATGATAAATACCACCGGAATATTTGCTTGCTTTCTGCTCCTGCAGAATATCCAGCAATGTAACAGGCTGTTCCTTTTTCTTGTTGGAACGCTCTGGCTTTTCCGCATTTTCAGGAATATTCCAAGTCTTGCCGGTAAGAAATGCACCAGGCACACGTCCCTGGGCACAGTAGTTTCTTACGCTGCGCTCTGAAACATTCCATTTTTTTGCTATTTCACCAACTGAAAGGTATCGCATCTGCTCTCCTCCGTTATAAATCAAATCTAAATTTACACTTTACTATGATATAGTATACCACATTATCGGCAATATATCAAACTTTCATCTCGCTATTTTGTTTTATTTTTGCCGTTCCCGGTATCCTTTATCTTTCTCCATCACCGCAAAATACATAAAAGAGTGGTGAGAATCACATTTTTATCAATATTTATGTGATTTACCTGCAATTTTGCCGATAAAGAAACCAGCCCGTTTCCGAGCTGGTTTCTGCTAATCATCATGTGTCATTTCCAACAAACATCGTTTCTACGTTCCGCTAATCCTTTAAGACCTAAGAATGAAGATGGTTCTGCTTTATAGAAATCATTTTTCTTTGCTCGGAACCTCTTTGTTCCATTCATTATGTAACACGCATCTATTGCACGAGTAACTCCTACATAATGCAAATTAAGTAGTTGTTTTATTTCCTCTGCATCTCCCCACTCATCAGAAATAATATATTTATACATGTCCATATGAAACACAATATTGAACTCAAGCCCTTTGGATTTGTGTAACGTCATAATCGTAATTTCACTGTCTTTTGCAGGTATATAGTTTTGAAGTAACTCCTTATCCTTTATAATCCCCTGTAACAGTTCTAAAGCTCTCTTATCTTTCTTTCCTGGATACACCAAGTTAGCTATCTTCTCAAACTCATCCAGCACAGCCAACATATTTTCTGGTGAGCTTTTGAAAATCTTGTCACACCACGTAAGTGCGCTATGGTATTTTTCGGGATCTAATTCTTCAGAAAATAATTGTTCCGCATAATCCACCGGAAATGTATCTGGTTCAAATTTTGCAACAAGTAAGCTCCTAAACAATCTCCCCCATTCAGAATTATCTCTATCCAAGGGCGTTTCATTAAAAACTTTATGCGGAGTCTCTATCGCTTTATCCAAAACTTGTATCGTTCCACTTCCCCTACATAATATTGCAATTTGATTATTTTTGTTAATATTGTATTTTTCCTTTATCTTAGGTCAGTTTACAAGGAACTACACGCAGACCGTGAAACGGGCTGCTGACAACAAACGGCGCTATGCTCCCGGCTGGGTGCATAGCACCT
>NZ_JBQHWC010000031.1:0-19875 GCF_052064155.1 Blautia sp. HCP3S3_C12
CATAATCATTAATTCGACAGCAAAATTTTACATATCTATTTCTTATCAGAAAGATTTACTTTCCATAGACACAAGAATTTTTACACCCTCGCTGCCGCAATCTGAAACGGCAACCGGATCTGAAAAATCCCTTACAAATCTCTTCTCTTTTGACATAGAATTTCAAAGTTCAAATGACTCCAGGTCATCTGGTATCAAAATTTTTCCATTAAAATATTTCTTTCCTTCATTATGATAAAGTTCTTTTCGCTGGGCTATATTTTTGTCCTCGGTATGATACAGCAGCAGATTTTCCACCTTAAGTTCTTCTGCCAACTGGCAGGCATCTTTTACTGTTGAATGATGTTTTTCATAGGGATGAAATATATCTGCCTGACCGTCTAAACAAAATGCTTCATGTAATAGCCATGTACTGTTTTCTGCATATTTCTTTTCATAATCATTGTATGGTTCATCTCCACAGCAAGTCAGTTTTTTTCCTTTTTCCAGTTCCATGCAAAATCCGAACTGTTTTGCTTTTGTTGACTGTATATCAAAAAATGTAACCTTTTTATTTAAAATATTAACAGCTTCTCCATCCTTAACAGCAATCAGATGAAGGCGTTTACCGATAAAACCAATTTCTTTTTTCTGCAGAAGCTTTTCTGCTAAATCTTTTAGCAGATCAATCACTTCATCATGAGCATATATTGTGGCTTCTCCTTCGTATTCTTCCTGTCTCATATACTGGCATATCATACGCATCATCCATAATATACCTGTAATGTGGTCAATATGCTTATGTGTTACAAAAATAGTTTTCACATTTTTCCAATCAATTCCTGCATGTTTTAATTGATGAAGTATTGTATTTCCACCGCCACCATCAACCATAAAATACTGATCATTTTCCTGTAATATGAAACAAGTATTATAACACTCTGTAACAAGTGCATTTCCAGTACCTAACATTGTAAGATTCATCTATTTTTCTCCTAAATCAATTCCAATTAACTTTTCCCTTGTTATTTTTCTTGAATTACCGCTTGAATTATATCGTTTTATCCATGTTTATAAACTCTGATTTAAGATATATTCCATCTGTCTTTCTTTGGTTTTCATACCCATTTTTTCATAGAACTTTTCAGCTGAAGTATTTCCTGCCCATACGTTCAGTGTTACTTCATAACAGCCCATTCGCTTTGCTTCATTTTTTACATATTCAAACAAACTCTCGCCGATATGCTGTCCTCGTGCCTGCTGATCAACACATAGATCATCTATAAAAAGAGACTTAAACTGTACCATATTAGTTGAAAAAGGCTGTTCCTGTAATTGGCAAAATGCATATCCCACACAAACATCTTCCTCGTTCACTGCTACATATATGGGTTTTTCTTCTTTTTCTAATAGCTCTGTCAATTGGCTTACAGTATATTTTGTGGTGTCAGGAATAAATATATCAGGCCTTATATCTGCATGGATTTGTAATACCTGTCCCAACAGTTCAATTATTCTTGGAATGTCTTTTTCTTCTGCTTTTCTAATAGTCATTTTTATCCTCCAGCTAACAGATTATTCTCAATTTACACTACTGGCTTTGCCGGTAATGGTCTGTACTTTGCAGTATAACAATCACACTCAATCCGGATGACACTGACAATTGAAACCAGCCGCTCATTAAACTCAAAATCCTTACCTGTTTGTATTTTCATTAAGGCACTCATGGCCTTAATTTTTTCTTGTGGTGCTTCCACAATCTCCGCAGTTCCAAATCCATCAAAAGAATAATAACTACACCCATATTGGCAGGCTACTTTACCTGAAAATGGTTGAACATCACACTCAATCTGAACACAGCAGTCTGAATTGTTTCTGATAATATCAAGCTTACGGCCTTCCAAAGCACCGTGCACATAAAATACAAGTTTATCATTTTCCATAACATAACCGTAGTTCATAGGAACTATGTATGGCTTTCCCTGATCCACCAGCCCAAGGTGCAAGACCTTACCAGAATCAAGTATATGTATGATCTCATTAAGATCTGTTACTTCTCTGTCTCTTCTACGCATAAAAAATCCTCCCATCGTACCTCTGATATTTTCATTTTTTTCTTCTCCGGATAACGGATTATTCCATAGTCAATTTAATCATAGCACATACCTTCCTGCTTGACAAATACATTGCCATGCAATAATTGTGGATATGGGATTATGCAGAAAGTAAAAGAATTGACTGAGAATGAACATATTCTGGGACTAGAGCGTGTCTGAAAAAGGCTCTGGAAAGTCCTGGAAAAAATAATTTTTTTATGGTCAGATTTGTGATATACTTTATGTATTACTTACAGACTCCCGGGAGGAGACGGCTATGCAAAATATAATTCCCGATGAAAGATATTCTGTGGCTGACGAAGCCATTTTAGGTGCTTTTTTCAAATTAGTAAAAGAAAAGAAGCCTGACAGGATTACTGTATCCGACATCACTAAAACAGCAGGTATTGCCAGAAGTACTTTTTATAATCACTATCAGGACATCCCTTCACTGCTCTCTGCAGTTGAGGACAAAACCATTCATGATGTTTTTTCCATGATGGAAAATTTCCAGCCAAAAAATGACCGGGATATCTGCAGTTCCTATTTTCTGACCCTGTGCCGGTACACTATGGAAAATCCTTTTCTGTCCGGTCTTTTGAGTACGCCTCATGGAAATGATCTGTTTGAAAAAATGCTGACTATGCTCCATCATTATGTTACAGAAACTACATCTAATTCCAGACCTGCCAGGCATACAAAGGAAGAAGTTTCCTATGTGATCACCTGCGCCATCGGCAGTACTATCGGCGTTCTCCACAAATGGAGCCGGGATAATTTTAATCTGGCACCGGAAGTAATCGCTGATATTCTGTCTGAGATTTTTCTATCCGGTATGCTTCCACTTTTATCCTAGTACATCGTTTTCGAAATAACTATACCACTCACTTGTCTGCGAATCCGATTGCACAGGTCTAAAAGCCTCAGCGTAGCCTAGTGTGTTTTCCGCAAAATATAAGCCTCTGTTTTATTCCAGAGGCTCATCAATCAGGACATCCTGTCTCCTGATTTTTTTTGTTGTGTTGCGGATAAACGGATTTTTGCGGACAACCAATCCTGTAATGCGGCGATAGGTGGGCTGATTTCTGTTATATTCATCCAGAAATGCCTGAAGCTGTGCCTGAATTGCCTCTGCATCCAATGCTTTCGCTTCCACAACAGCCTGCTCCGGATAGATGCGGGCAGTCAGGCCATTATCCTCACCTGTCACAATAACTTCGCTTACCAACGGATTCAGCGCCAGCTTATTCTCAATCTCCTCCGGAGATACGTTTTCACCGTTGGACAGGATGATCAGGTTCTTCACACGTCCATTGATAAACAGATAACCGTCTTCATCCATATATCCCTTGTCACCTGTATGCAGCCATCCATCCTTTAAAGTCTCTGCTGTCTCATCAGGCATCTGATAATATCCTTTCATAACGCTGCTTCCCTTTACCAGGATTTCACCGTTTTCAAATCTGATTTCTGCATTTTCAAGGGGTTTTCCAATAGAACCCTTTTTATGATTTTCCGGTGTATTATTGCTGATAACAGGGGAACACTCTGACATTCCATAGCCTTCCAGTACTTCAACGCCATATTCTGTAAAACGGTCAATATAATACGGATCCAGATGTGCACCGCCTGTAAAGATAATGCGCAGTTTTCCGCCGAATACCTTTTCTGCCAGAACTGCCTTCGGGATTGACGGATCAGCGGCAGCCAGTCTCTTATAAATAGTTTCGATCATCATTGGAACCATAAGCATAATATCCGGTTTGAAAATACTCATATTCCTTACCATATGGAGCAGGGAATCATTGATGCAAAGAGTTACACCCAGAGAGAATCCCTTCAGCCAGTCCATAACCAGGCAAAATGCGTGATGGATCGGAAGCACACTGAGCACGGCAGTTCCCGGTTCTGCTGTGATATTTACTGCCTCAACATTGGAAGCCAGATTGTTCTGTGTCAACATAACACCCTTGCTCTTTCCTGTTGTTCCGGAAGTGAAAATGATGGTCGCAATATCCTCTGCATCCGGGCAGACAGAATCTGCTGATGCGCTCTTTCCTGCATTTCGAAGTTCACCAATACCATATGCCTTTGCCGGTGCATCTTCTACCTCTTCCTGAAGCATCCACACTTTCTGAAGTTTCGGGCAGTTTCCAAGAAATGCATCCAGATATGGCCTAAGCTTCGGACTTAAGAAAAGAGCTACGGAATCAGAACGGTTAAGCAAATCGATCAGATCCTCACAGGGAAGTGCGGCATCCAGCGGTACTGCTGTGGTACATCCTGTAATGATTCCCAGATAGCTTTCCATCCACTCTACTGAACTGGTTCCGATCAGTGCAATGTGCTTTCCCTCAAAGCCTTCTGCAAGAAGACCTTTTCTGGTGAAACCTACATTTTCCATCAGTTCGCCATAGCTTCTTTCCATGATTTCCTTTTTATTGAGCCATTTTACTGCTTTTACTTCGTCAAATTTACGTGCACTTTCTTCTAATATATTTCTGATCAGCATATCTGTCCCCCATTATTTTCTGAACTGTTCAATTGTTCCAAAAAAGATTACTGAAGTTCTTCCAGCAGATTTAAGGCTTCACCGAGAGTTGTGATATTCAGCACTTCGCTCTCATCAAGTTCAAGATCAAAGGTATCCTCAAGCTCACCTAAAAAGGACATAAAATCCAGAGAACTGAACCCCAGATCCTCGCGAAATCTCATCTCATTGTTCATTTCTTCCGGTGCTACCTTGCTGTACTGTGCTACGATATTTTTAAATTCCATTTCCTGATTCATTGCATTTCCTCCTGATATTGATTTAGTTAAACCAGTTCCATAATTTCGCCGATGCTCATATCCGGCTCTGCGATTCCCTTAAAAAGAATACGCATCATATAATAATAAAGCAGCTCCATATCATGTTCCTCCAGATGAGCAGTCTGGTAATGATAGGAGAAGTTCATACCTCCATCTTCTGTATGGGATACGGTCAGATACATCTTCTTGGTGGCTGCACCGTTTGCAAACCATTTTGCATGCTGACGGATGGTTCCAAGCATTTCATTCTCCACCTTCACAGTCATTGGCTGATAAGTCAGATAACAGCTCTCATATCCTGTATGCTCCGGTGTATTGTATCTCTTTCTCATCTCATCCATAATAAGTGCCGGATCATAGTTGCTGTGCATGTATATACGATTCTGCATATTCTGGATCTCATAAGCAGCAGAAAGGAAATCTGTCTCCGGTGCGATCACTGTTCTGCATGGGAACATGATGGTTCTGCTTCCTCCTGAAGTCCACTCATCATGAGTAGAACGTCTGGATATAAAGTTCTGGATAGTGATATCTTCCTGTCCGTTATTCACTTTTGACAGATAAGTACGGATACCAAGCAGAAGAAGATTTGTCATGGACAGCTGATGGTTCATACAAAAATCAATCAGATTTTTAGTTGGTTCCGGCTCCAGATAATAATCCTTAACTGCTACAAACAGATCCTTCATCTCAATGTCAGAAGAACGAAGTCCGGGATTTCCATGACGTTTTCTCGCTTCCTCCAGTACGGACGGTCCCTGAATATCAGAATACAAAGGCTCGCCCAGCGTATCCAGCTGGTCATCCCAGAATTTCTTATCTTTTGCAAAACGTTTTTCGTTGCCTGCTTTTGCCAGGTCTTTTTTCAGGACTGTCTCAAAATCTGCCAGTTCCTGCGGATAGGCTGTTCCATATTTATAATAGGTATATAACTGAAACAGATCACCGATCATTACTACCAGACCACAGGAATCGATCAGTCTATGATCCATATGTACAAAGAAACCATTATATCCTTCCGGCAGTTTCAGCATAGTAAACTCGCACATGGGAATGTCATCACCGTCAAAGGTTTCGTATGCCCACTGTTGCATCAGCTCGTCTGCTTTTGCAAGGCTTCCCATTCCTGACAGATCCTTGAATCCGATATCTCTTGGATCCTGTTTTACAAGGTACTGTTGTACATTTCCGTCTTTATCAGGCTTTGTAAAACGGATTCTGGTGCATCCGGAACGTTCTGTTTCCATCTGAATGCATTTTTTTAATAATCCAAAATCCAGTTCAGCCTGTACAGATGCCACAACACTGACACCGGATACCTGCTGTGTACCGTAATCCATGATCCAGTTGTGGTGCATTTTCTGTGCTGCTGTTAAAGGATAGTAGTTTGTCATACTTTATTTAACCTCCATCACCCGTTTTTTCTCTTTTCCCGGGTACAAAAACATTACATACTTGTTCATCATTCCTTTTTTATTACGTGACAAAAAATAGCACAGATTTTTCCCAAATACCAGTACCCTCAGCACTTAATGAACACTTTACATAAAATTGACCGAGACTTATCATGCATTTAACAAAACGCATCTGATAAGTCCCGGTCAGGGATTGTTGTCATTCGTAATCGCCTTTGGCGGTTAAAAACAGGCACATTATTTTTCAGAATTACTGACATCATATTTCTCAAAAAACTCCATCACTGTACGCTGATACAGTTCCGGATCTGCATAGGCACTGCACAGATGCCTTGCTCCCTGTACAATGACCAGTTCCTTTGGTGCTTTGCACAGCATATAGTTCTGGAATGAATTGTTTGGGTACACATAAGTATCCTTCTCTCCATGAAAGAAAAGGACAGGTCTTGTATTCCTTTTCATAGCTTCTGTGGTATCTGCATCTTTCATACGAAATCCTGCAATAAGGTGACACAGACAGTCCATTTCCTTCAAAAGCAGGGGGATATAATGCAGATGAAACCAGTTGTCAGCCATATCCCGCATCTGTCTTTCCATAGACTGAAAACCACAATCTGCGATCAACCCTTTCACCTCTGACGGAAGCCTGTATCCGGATGCCATCAGTACAGCGGCAGCCCCCATAGACTGTCCATACAGATAGATTGGAAGCTTCTCCTTGTTTCTTTCGGACACATAAATTGCCCAACGCTGCACATCCCATTTTTCCTTTGCTCCAAAGGTGATATATTTTCCTTCACTTTCTCCACAGCATCGCTGTTCCATAAACAGAAGATTACATTGATGCTCATGGAGATATTTTGCCATAAATGACAGGGAACCAAATCTGCTGCCCCGATAGCCATGGCTTAATATGACAAATCTCTTTGCATTCTCTGCAGGCAGATAGAATCCATGGAGTTTTAATCCATCCACACTCCGGATATAGCAGTCCTGCATCTTCTGAGCTTCGCACCATGCCCTGCTCTCCTCATATTCCTTTGCATATCCGTTTCTGGGATGATTATCTCGTATATGGGATAATTCAAACCATTTTTTCCTTTCCTTTTTCCTTCCCCCTCTTTTGCAGCGGACCACCATGTTAAAAAAACGCCAGCCAATTTCCATAATCCCTGAGAAAAAAAGCAATCCTGCTGCTGACAACTTACAAATTTTTTTCTTCATCTCATTTTCTTTCTATAAATTTTCTCATAAATTCTTCATACCCACAAGGTTTTCCCCAGAAATATCCCTGGGTAAATTCCGGGCGCAGCTTTCGGATTTTGAGCCATTCCTGAGCATTTTCCACGCCTTCAATGCAAATCTTCATATCCAGATTATGGATCATGGTACAGAACTGATTCAGCAGATAATATTCCTGTTCATCTGCAACTGCTTTGGCAGTGAAAGAGCGGTCAATCTTAATGATCTCCGGTTTCAGCTCGCTGAGATAATGGAAGTTCGAATATCCGGTTCCAAAGTCATCCAGTGCAAGACTGATTCCCATCCGCCTCAGTTCTGATAGAAAATGCTTCTCATTAATATTTTGTTCCAGAAGATCACTTTCTGTCAATTCCACGATCAAGGCTCCCAGCGGCAGTCCGGCTTTTTGCATTTCCGCACTGATATCCTGGATCACATCAGACTTGGATGCCTGCACCTGGGAAATATTAATACTCACCCGGAACTTAGGAAGTACTTTTCGGATTTCATTGCATTTCCCCATAACCTCTCTCATCATCCAGCGGCCAGCAGGAATAATAAGTCCTGTTTCTTCCAAAATCGGAATAAACTCTGCCGGTGAAACCATTCCGAATTTTTCAGAAGCAAAACGCATTAAAGCTTCTGCTCCATAAGGCACCTTTTTATCTTCCGCAAATACAGGCTGATAAAAAGCCGTAAACCCCTGGAGTCCATTGTTCACAGCCTCCCGCAGTTCCTGGGTAATCTCCCTCTTCCGAAGAAATTTTCTGTAGGTTTCCCTGTCAAATATATAACAGCGGTTTCTTCCCAGCTTCTTGGCCTCATTCAAAGCAAAATCCGTCAGCTTCAGAGCTTCTGAATACTGGTCTCCCCCTAATGTCCCAAATGGCACAATGCCTCCAGAAACCGTATACATAACCTTAAACTTGTTAGCTTCAATGAATCTGTCTATTGCCTCTCTCACTTTATCATAAAGCTTCTCTGCATCCCTCACCTTGTCAGAAGAAACATCCAGGATCAGAAATTCATCTGCCACAAGCTTGTACACTTTCTGTCCTTCTGACAGGCAGCCGGAAATACAATCTGCTGTTTTTCTAAGTACAAAGTCACCGTACTCCTGTCCGAAGTTATCATTGATTTCCTTAAAATGATCGATTCCTATACGAAGCAGATATCCTGTTTCCAAAGGTGTATCCTGTTGATTCATATACTGCCGGAATCCTGTTTCTCCCAATAATCCGCTTATATTATCGGCCTTCTGTCTCTCTCCGATCTCGTTGATACAGCCGATCATATAAAGAGGTTTCATGTTATCATCCCGAACCAAATAACCTTTGCAATGAATCCAGACCGGCATTTTTTTCAGATCCAGCCATCGATACTCCATGCTATGGGTACAGCGGTCTGTTTTAAGAAGATCATCAAATTCCTCTTTCAGTTTTTCATAATCAGATTCATATACAAATTCTTTATGATTTGAAATTACATTATGAAAACCATTTTTCGGAATGCAGAAACGGTCAAGGGCCTGGTTTGCTATGTAATAAAAATCTGTCCGAAAATCAACCACATACGGGTAATTATCTGTAGTCGGACTCAGAAGATCGATCATGCTGCAAAGCTCATCCAATGGCATTCCCTGATATTTTTTCTCCTGCAGGATTACCTCATCTGTAATCTCCTCTGTGGAATGCTTTTCCATACGGGAAAGCAGATGTTCCAGATCAGTTGACCGCGCGATCTTCTTCCTGCGCTTCTGACGATACAGCATGGTATCACTTCGTCTTACAATATCTTTAAAGTCAAAATCTATATCTGGCTGATAATAGGCATATCCTGCTGATATGCTAAGCGGATAATCCAGCTTATGTATTTCCGCTGTTTTCTTCAAAATCAGCTCCAGTGTCTTCAGTCGTTCCGGAATCCTGTCCTTCTCATCACTGTGAAATACATACGCAAACTCATCGCCACCGATTCGAAAACAGTTCTTGACATTTTGAAATGCCTGACTGATACACTGATAACACAGTTTCAGTGCCTCGTCTCCTTTTTCATGTCCAAAATTATCGTTGATCACTTTCAGGTTATCCAGATCAAAAAGTACTACACCTGTAGTGCGCAGTTTTATTTCACCTTCATCCAGATACTTCACCATATTCTCGTAAGCATTTCGGTTCATGGCTTCTGTGAGCATATCCATATTGGCTATTTTCTGCAGATAGATCACCTTTTGTTTCTGGATATATTGATCGTAATATTGAGAAACCTGAATCCAGATCAGCATAATAATAAACAGCATGATTCCTGTGGAAAGCAGAATAGATGTCTGTTCAAATCTTCTTAAATAATAAAGAAACATTTCTGCCATTCCAAATCCCATGGCCACGTACATAGGATACTGGAATTTTTTGGCTACATCATTTTCTTTTTTTCTGGCTTCGTAAAGAATGATCGCAACTGTGTAAACCGCATTGGCAACCATAATAACATGAGTTACAGAAAGTAACCGGGACATATCAATAATTCCTGTACACTGAAGTAAAACATCGACTGCCATATTTGCAAGATAAAGGCTGGAAAAAACTAATGCAACTTTGTGGTACCTGCTTTTGCAGATATCATATAACAGGAAATTAAATGGTACCGGGAAAAGAAAGAGTGAAAAATAATCCACAAAATATAAGGTTCTTCCATCCGGAATCAAAAACTGCACAAAACCACATTGTACCAGTGTCCATACTGCGACCAGCAATGAGAAAAATCCAAGGTTTAAAAAAATCTCAATTTTTGCTTCTGTCTTGTCTCTTCTTTTTCTTCGCGCTGCGCCACAATAGAGAATCAGGCAGATAACAGCGGCAAACAGGATTCCACAGCTGATTACCAGAGTTCCAAGACTGTCCGTCAGGATTTTCAGAATACAATCTCCTCGTGTTCCATATACAAGGCTGACTTCATTTCCATAATAGCCCTCATATACCGGAATAATTCTGACCTCCAGACTTTTGCCTGCGCTGTCTCCCGGAATATCCACAATGTGCCAGCAACATCCAGGTGTTTCCATAAATCCCGGAGCATCCGGTTCATTTCCGTATTCATATATTTTTTCTCCATCCAGCCAAACTTCTGCAATGGTGTGGGTGGTTTTAAATAAGATGGATCTGGGAATATCGAAGTCTTCAGGCAAAGCAATATTCTCTGATTTGATTTCTCCTTCTTTCAGTTCTTTTGTTTCGCACCGGATCGTATTATCCCAGAACAATTTTTCCCTGGTCGTACTCTGGCTGAAGATCCAACCTGAAAAACAAATGGCAAACAGTCCAAATGCGAACAGGGTGATCCATAATTTCTTTTCTATTTTCATAGCCTCTTCCTTTTCCAATATGCCTGCATTCTGAGACATATCCAATATAATTTCATTTGTATTTCTGCATTTCGCTTATTTCATTGTATCATAGATTTCTGAATAATTGTTAGTAATTTTTGACACTTTCTTTTTGGATAAATCCATTTTTTCTCCCAGGATATAAAAAGACCATCTACATTTTTGCAGTAAATGATCTTTTCATCACTAATGTTCAAAAATCTCCAGGATAATATTGTTATCTTCCAAGTCTTCCCTTAAAATCCGCGTAGCCAAAATCTGTAAGCCGTAACATGGTGTTGTCAGCACGTCTGAGCCAGATATCCGGCAGCGGCATTCCATTAAATGTATTATTCTTACAGGTAGTATAAATGGCCATATCTCCAAACATAAGAAGATCTCCATATTGGGGAATCTGCCTGAATTTGTAATCTCCGATCACATCTCCTGATAAACAGGTAGGGCCTCCAAGCCGAACCGTAATCCCCTCTTCTTTCAGTTTATCTGTACCAAGTAATGGCGGACAATAAGGCATTTCCAGTACATCCGGCATATGACAGGCAGCACTGGCATCTACAATTGCAATCTGTGTCTTTCCATTTTTCAGAACATCCAGTACACTGGTCAGGAAAAATCCAGCATTTAATGCCCACGCCTCTCCTGGTTCCAGATAAACTTCCACATCCCAATCATTCTTTGCCATCTGAATACATCGTTCCAGTCGTTCAATGTCATACCCTGGTCTTGTAATATGATGACCACCGCCAAAATTGATCCACTTTACCTGAGAAGCCAGATCACCGAAATGCTTCTTTACAGAAACAAGTGTTATCTCCAGATCATCAGAATCCTGTTCACAGAGAGTATGAAAATGAAGACCATCCAGTAAATCCAGAAGCTCCGGATTTTTCCCAATTGCCTCATCCCACTGCTTTCTTGTTGTGCCCATACGGCTCCCCGGTGCACAGGGATCATAAATCTCATGGCCTTCCTGGGTAGAACATTCCGGATTGATCCGAAGTCCCACACTCTTTCCTGCTTCCTTTGCCATCAGTCCAAACCGAAGAAGCTGAGACGGAGAATTAAACACAATGTGATCTGCATAACGCAGCAGTTCTTCAAATTCATCTGCCCGATAACCGGCGCAGAATACATGGACTTCCTTTCCAGGCATTTCTTCTGCACCCAGCCTTGCCTCAAACAGTCCGCTGGCCTCTGTACCTGCAAGGTATGGTTCAAAAAATCCATAACAGTCATAGTTACTGAATGCCTTCTGCGCCAGAAGCATCTTACATCCTGTTCGTTCAGCCACTTCACCGAGAAGCTTTGCGTTTTTTATAAGTGCTTTTTCATCCAGGATATAGCAGGGAGTTTTTATATTTCTAAATTCCGGCGGAATGACTCCGCTGGTGGCTGTAAATGGTGCTCTTTTATCCAGTTCTTCCATTAATCTACCAGCTCCGGATCATGGCTTTCGCTGCGTGACAGACCGTAACGGTCAAGTGCTTCCAGGAACGGATCCGGATCAAATTCTTCTACTGTATACACACCTGGTCTGATCCATTTTCCGGTCAGCATCATAAGTGCACCGCACATTGCCGGAACACCTGTTGTATAACTGATTGCCTGACTTCCCACCTCATGATAGCATTCCTGATGATCGCATACATTATAAATATAATATGTTTTTTCTTTTCCGTCCTTTACACCTGTAAAAATACAGCCAATGTTTGTTTTACCTTTTGTACGTGGTCCAAGACTTGCAGGATCCGGAAGCAGTGCTTTCAGGAACTGAATCGGAACAATTTCCTGTCCATTATACTGGATCGGTGTTGTAGAAAGCATTCCCACATCCTCAAGACAACGCATGTGATCCAGATAACTCTGCCCAAAAGTCATAAAGAAACGAATCCTTTTTACGCCCGGGATTGTTTTTGCCAGAGACTCGATTTCCTCATGGTGAAGCAGGTACATATCCTTATCTCCCACCTGGTCAAACTTATATTCTCTCTTAATAGTCATAGGCGGGATTTCCACCCAGTGTCCGTTTTCCCAGTAGCTTCCCGGTGCACTTACTTCACGGAGGTTGATTTCCGGATTAAAGTTTGTGGCAAATGCATATCCATGGTCTCCGCCATTGCAGTCCAGAATATCAATGGTATCAATCTGGTCAAATTCATGCTTTAATGCATGGGCACAGTATGCCTGTGTAACACCCGGATCAAATCCACAGCCAAGTAAAGCTGTAAGACCTGCATCCTCAAATTTTTTGCGATATGCCCACTGCCAGGAGTAATCAAAGTAAGCGGAAAAGCCCTCTTCTTTACAACGTTTCTCATAAATAGCACGCCATTGTGGATCATCCGTATCTTCCGGCTCATAGTTTGCGGTGTCCATATAGTTTACACCACAGGCCAGACATGCATCCATGATCGTCAGATCCTGATATGGAAGTGCAATGTTCATTACCAGATCCGGCTTATAATCATTGATCAGTTTGATCAGCTGATCCACATCATCCGCATCAACCTTGGCTGTGGTAAGAACAGTCTTTGTCTTTCCTCTTAATTTTTCTGCAAGGGCATCACATTTTTCCTTTGTACGGCTTGCAATACATAATTCTGTAAACACCTCATCTGCCTGACAACATTTCTGGATTGCTACACTGGCTACTCCTCCGCAGCCGATCACAAGTACTCTGCTCATAACTTTTTCTCCTTTTTTCTTATATATAATCGTTTCTTCAACAGTTTTTTATAATGCTTATATTATCTGTATCCTTCAGATTTATTTTGTAATTGCCAGAAGCAGTTCCCGCAGTACCTTACATGCTGTTGCAGTGGAAACACCACTTACATCCATCATAGGTGCCAGTTCATTCACATCTGCACCTACCACATTGGTCTGAGAAACTGTCTGTATTGCTTTCAGAAGTTCCAGGAAGGTCACACCTCCTGCTTCCGGAGTTCCTGTTCCCGGAAATGCTGACGGATCCAGACAGTCCAGATCAATTGTAAAATATACCGGAACCTTTTTTTCTTTCAGTTCTCTGACTGTCTCTTTCAGTCCATCAAAAGTAAATGGATGAAAATCTGTATGCTTCGCAGCAAACTGAAATTCTTCTCTCTCCCCGCTTCTGATGCAGAACTGGTGGATACGGTTATCTCCCAGAAGCTCATGGCATCTTCGCAGCACACAGGCATGACTTAATCTGGCTCCCAGATAATCCTCTCTTAAATCTGCATGTGCATCAAAATGAATGATATGAAGATCCGGATATTTATGAAATACAGCACGTACAGCTGCTAATGTTACCAGATGTTCCCCTCCCAGAAGCACCGGGATTTTTTCTGCTTTCAATATTTCCTCTGCCCGCTTTTCAATGTCTGAAAGAGCCATTTCACTGCTTCCGAAACAAAGCTCCAGATCACCACTGTCAAATACTCTGATATCCATAAGATCTTTGTCCTGATACGGACTGTAGGTCTCCAGTCCAAAGCTCTCATGACGCATGGCAGACGGGCCAAACCTGGCACCTGGACGAAAGCTTGTTGTGGAATCAAAGGGAGCACCATAAAGAACAACAGATGCCTCCTCAAAACTGCTTTCACAGCCGATAAAGGTTTCTACATTAGACTGAATCATAAGTTATCCCTCCACTTCCTTCAGCATATCTTCCAGAAATGCAGGAAGATAGAATGCTCCTTTATGGAGTCTTGTTGTATAGTAACGTGTGCGAAAATTTAATGCATTCCATGCTTCCGGATCCAGATCATCAACAGGATGATATTTTTTACTTGCGAATCCAAATAACCAGTAACCTGCGGCAAATGTAGGGATATGTGCCTGATAAACACGGCTGATCTGGAATGTACTGGCAATTTTCTTATGACTGCGCTGCATTGCATGTGCGTCTTCTGTATAGAAGGGGCTTCCCTGCTGATTAACCATAATTCCATCATCTTTTAATGCATTATAACAGTTTCCGTAAAATTCACGGGTAAACAGTCCCTCAGAAGGGCCAAAGGGATCCGAAGAATCCACAATAATAAGATCATATTTTCCCTCACATCGCCGAATAAATTTCAGCGCATTTTCGTAATGTAGATGTACTCTTCTGTCATCCAGTCTGCATGCATTTTCCGGAAGATATGCGCGACAGGCTTCCACAACCAGAGGGTCCATTTCTACCAGATCGATATGTCTGACTCTGTCATATCTGGTCAGTTCACGGACAACTCCGCCATCTCCTGCACCGATCACAAGAATATCCCTTGCTTCTTTGTGGACTGCCATGGGCACATGGGTGATCATCTCATCATAAATAAATTCATCTCTCTCTGTGAGCATTACATTTCCATCCAGAGTCAGCACACGTCCAAATTCAGGTGTTTCAAAAATATCAATTCTCTGATAATCACTCTGCTTAGAATAAAGCTGACGGTTTACCCGGATACTGTGCTTTACATCCGGTGTGTGAAATTCTGAAAACCACATTTCCATTGTCTTTACCTCCCTGCCAGAACATTCAGTCTCAAAATATCCGGATCCTCAGGTCCTGTCATATTGCAGCCCTTTGCTTTGGCATATTCAATATAATCCAGGATTTCTGCTGTAATCCTCTCTCCAGGTGCAAGGATGGGAATCCCAGGCGGATAACACATTACAAATTCACTACAGACCTTCCCTTCAGTCTCCCGGAGAGGCAGGCTGCATTTATCTGCATAAAAAGCTTCCTGTGGACTGGTCACCACCTGAGGGTCAATATATTCCTGGCTCAAAAGCCCGGAGCCATCTGTCTGAAAACGTCTGCGGATTTCAGCAAGTGCACTTACAAGCCGCTCCACCTCCTGGGCACGGTCACCAATGGAAAGATAGGCCAGAATATTTCCAATATCACCGAATTCTATCTGGATATCATATTCATCCCGCAAAATATCATAAACCTCAATCCCTGCAAGTCCGATGTCCAGCGTATGTACACTTAATTTCGTAATGTCAAAATCAAAGACTGAATTTCCATTGACCAGTTCTTTTCCAAATGCATAATAACCGCCAATGGCATTAATTTCCTCTCTGGCATATTCTGCCATATCTGCTACCTGATGAAAAATCTGACGGCCACGCTGTGCAAGATTTCTTCTTGAAATATCAAGGCTGGACATCAGAAGATAGCTTCCTGATGTTGTCTGCGTCAGATTAATGATCTGGCGAACATATCCTGCGTGTACAGCCGGTCCTGTAAGGAGAAGGCTTGACTGTGTAAGGCTTCCACCGCTCTTGTGCATGGATACAGATGCCATGTCTGCACCTGCTGCCATAGCAGAAACCGGAAGACCACCGCCAAAATAAAAATGAGTTCCATGGGCTTCATCTGCCAGACACAGCATTCCTGCATCATGTGCCATCTTAACGATCGCACGTAAATCACTGCATATTCCATAATAGGTTGGGTTATTTACCAGTACTGCAACTGCTTTGGGATGCTCTTTTATGGCCTTCTCAACCTGTTCCCTGCGCATTCCAAGAGAGATTCCAAGTCTCTGATCCACCTCCGGATTTACATAAACAGGGATCGCACCGCACAAAACAAGGGCATTTAAAACGCTCCTGTGAACATTACGGGGAAGTATGATCTCATCTCCCCGTTTACAGGCAGTCAATACCATTGTCTGAACAGAACTTGTTGTGCCTCCTACCATCAAAAATGCATGTGCTGCCCCAAAAGCATCTGCTGCCAGCTCTTCCGCTTCCCGTATTACAGATACAGGATGACAGAGATTGTCCAGTGGTTTCATGCTGTTAACATCCACACCTACACATTTTTGTCCCAGGAATTCTGTCAATTCCGGATTACCTCTTCCGCGTTTATGACCCGGCACATCAAATGGCACCACTCTCATTCGTCGGAAAGTCTCCAGAGCTTCATGTATGGGTGCATGGTTCTGGTTTAATTTAAAACGACTTCCTTTCATCATTCCTCCATTTCCAGTTTCCTTTGCTTCACCCCCCAATCAGCAATTTCACAGACTGAACAAAACAAAAAAACGCAGGTAGGGCACTCAGCCACAAACCTGCGTTTTGATCTGTATCTATATGTTTTATCAACAAGCATAAAAAAGCAGATAATACCTTCTTTCAGCATCATAAATAAAACTTCTGGATCATGCGTGTCAGAGTCTATATAGCAATTATACTTTTACTACTCTTATTGACCGTTTCACAAGTCTGCGCGTCCGGCGCATCGCGGTTATCAAAGGAACCTACTTATAAAATTTGAGTTTCTAACTCAATCAATAAGGTAACCAAAGTTACCATAATCGGCAGTGGACCCGGCTGTCCGTATGGCCTTAACCCTCCCGGGTGGTCCAAAACAATTGCTTTGAAAAGACTCTGTCTATTACTCTGCATTTTCGTCTTTCAAAATCGCGTTTATCATAACATGTAAAAAACATACTGTCAATAATGCACAGTTAAAATAATTGATAAAATTATGTAAAATCCATCTGCTATTCTTCCGTTTTCTTCTCATTTAAGCACATCTGTTTTTTATCGCAACGCTATCTCAAAAAATCCCTTATATCAACAAAGCTAACGTTCCAACAACAATCAGCAGCAGTCCTGCTCCTGATTTTAATGACAGTTTTTCATGGAATACCACATACGAGAATGCAATAGTCACAAGGATACTCAGTTTATCAATCGGAACTACCACACTGGCCGGACCTGTCTGAAGTGCTCTGTAATAGCATAACCAGGAACCGCCTGTTGCAAATCCGGAAAGAATAAGGAATAGCCAGCTTTTTCTGTCAATATTCTTAACTGTATCCTGCTTTCCGGTCACAAATACTACGATCCACGCCATCACTAATACAACAGCTGTTCGGATTGCAGTTCCAAGATTTGAATTGACATCCTGAATTCCAATCTTCCCCAAAATAGATGTGAGACTGGCAAAAACAGCGGAACCAACTGCATAAAGCAGCCATTTCTTATCTTCTACTTTCTCCTGTGTTTCCTTTTTCTGTATCATCAGATAAGTACCAATGCCGATAAGAATCATTGAAACAAATTTCAGCCACGTTATTTCTTCCCTGAGAAAAATGAATGCCAGCAGCATCATTATCACTGTACTCGATTTATCAATTGGCATTACCTTATTGATATCTCCGATCTGCAGTGCTTTGAAATAACATAGCCAGGATATGCCCGTTGACAGTCCTGATAAAATCAGAAAGATCAGAATTTTTGCTGAAATATCTCTGATTCCGCTTTGCGCCCCGACCACCAATACCATAAGCCATGAAAAGACTAACACTACGCCGGTTCTTAATGCTGTCGCAACATTAGAATCTGTATTTCTGATTCCGCATTTTGCCAGTATGGCAGTCAAGCCAGCAAACAAAGCAGAACCAAACGCAAATAACAGCCACATATTTCCTCCGCCCATTAATTATTTTACCTGTTCCAACAGATTATACACTTTCCAACATAATCCGCAGAATTTCTTTATCTGTTTCTTTCATTCCTTCTTTGCCGATCTGTCCTACGCAGCTGATGGTTTCGCCGGCTTCTTCCTTGAGGATTCCGGTGTATGGCGCATAGGACTGACCATTCATAGCAAGGTGATGTGCCAGAAATGCAGCGTCAAGACTGGCGGCGATTTTCGCTGCACAGGATATTTTCGCTCCATCACAGATGATTCCCGGAATATTGGCAAGCGTATTCTCTATGGTCTTCTTGATCACAGAAAGTTCTCCACCGCCCATGTAAGTAATCCCCGCACCGGCTGCACAGGACGCAGATACCGCACCGCAAAATGCGGAAAGTTTACCGATATACTGTTTCTGATATACAGTTAAGAGGTTAGAAAATACCAATGCGCGGTAAAGTACATAGTCCGGAAGTTCCATTTCTCTGGCATATACGATCAGAGGTACAGAACAGGCAATTCCCTGGTTTCCGCTGCCTGAGTTGATGACTACCGGCATGTCACATCCGCCCATTCTGGCTTCGGAAGCTGCGGCTGTAAGGCTGCGCATTTTAGTGAGCATATCATTGGAATAGGTTTCACGGATGATCCGGCCGATTCCAAGACCGTATTTACCAGTCATTCCTTCATGGGCGATTGCCATATTGCTGCGGATCTGATTTTCTATAATTTCTTTGACATCATCAAGCTCTACAGTATCTGCAAATGTTTTAATGTCTTCCAGATTGAGCAGAGTTCTGTCTGCTACAGCCGGAGTTTCATCGGATTTATAATCTGAATCCAGCAGGACTTCCTGGTTCTTTACGATCTTTGTTACATTGATATGATCGTATTTGATCTCCAGACTTACTGTGTCATCCCCTGCCTGCATTTCTATGATAAAGTGCAGAACTACCGGGGAGTCCAGAAGTTCTACTTTACATATCTTTTTATCCAGAAGTTCACAACATCGCTTTCTTCCGGATTCATTTACCTTCGAAAGAACTTCCATATTCAGGGATGGGTCTCCGGCTACTGCACCGAGGACTACACCTGCTTCAATTCCAGTCAATCCGCCGGAGTTTGGAATGATAACACAACGGACATTTTTTATAATGTTTCCACTGCATTTTGCAGTGATATGTTCCGGTTCTTTTCCCAAAACTTCTCGTGCTCTGGCTGCTCCATATGCCAATGCGATCGGCTCTGTACATCCCATGGCGGGAATCATTTCTTCTTTCAGAATGCCTATGTAATTCTGATATACTCTCTCATCTAACATTGTGCTGATATCTCCTGTTCATTTTTAATATTTATTCAAGTATGACATAACACTATCAGAATGTCCAGAAAGAATCAGCCCTGTGTACCGTCATTTTCTGTGCGGTTCAGGTATATATAAAATCCCACAGTGAATTAAAAACTTTATCCTCACACGACTGAAGTCGCGTGCTTCCAGACGCTTTAGGCGTCAGACTAAATATCGGCGGATACGCCTGT
>NZ_JBQHWC010000032.1:0-12509 GCF_052064155.1 Blautia sp. HCP3S3_C12
TGGTTTGTCATTTGCGGAATTGGCATTATCATCGTTGCGCTTGCCGTATTTTTACTACCCGGTTTGAGAGAGATTGACAATACGCAATAATCAACTGCACCTTTTTCTATTACTAAACAAAATGCCTGGATGGTGGTTCTGAAAAACCAGAACCGCCGTTCAGGCATTTTTTATCTTCGTCCTCTCTGCGGTTTTGGATTCTTCAGCAAGTCGGATTTTTCCGCAATCTTTTTCAGCCACTTCCGTTCTTCTACTGACAGCTTCCTAAAATTCAGCTTGAGCCGTTTGCAGATAAACGCCAAGTACGCTTGTTCCGTGTCGCTGTCCTGGCTGACGATTTCACCAGCAGTTTCCAGCATTTCTTTTAGCGGGTTATCCTCTGGGACGCTGAAAAAATCGTCCTTGTGTGTTTCCCGCAGAGCAAGGGCAATCCCGTTTATGTCCCGTTGTATCACATAGCGGCAAAACTCGTCCTCATCAATATGGGCGGTGATAAGCTGTCTTAACTGCGTATCACTCATGCCAGGATTATGCTTTTTTATAACAGTTGCGCTCATCGTGTCCACTATGGCGTTTGCACCCTGCGCCTGTTTCAGTGCCGTTCCGTTCACATAGATTTCAAGGTCAGCCATCAGCCGGGGGAAATCCGGGTGCGCCGCCAGCTCACACAGCAGGGTATTGTCTATCCTCCCGCTTTTCAGCAGGTCAATCATTTCATCACTCAAACGCAGGTCTGCAAGATCGGCGTTTGGGTGATTTTTCATTTCAGACAGCCCCAGCAGATAATCAGCGGTCACACCGTAAAACTTCGCCAGCCGGATAAGGGCATAGTGGCTGATGTCCTTGAAGTCTTCCGTTTCGTAACTGCCCAGCGCAGACTTGGAAAGCCCGGTCTGCTCCGCAAGCTGCCCCAGCGTCAAGCCACGCTCCACACGTAGGTCTTTTAATCGCTCTTGTATGGATAAAGACATATTCACCCTCCTTGCTAGCTCAACGAAAGAGAAGCCGTTATGCTATGTACTATGCTCATAGCATAACGGCATAGGCATTTACAGTTTTATTTTACCATTTGCTACATCTTCACGAAATTTATCAACAAGCTTCGCTGTCAGCTTGGATTTACCGTAGTGTTCAAGTACAAAAGTACGATAACTTTTTCCATCTACAAGCACATCACTTTTTCTGGTCAACAACCAATTTCCGTTACCTCCTCCCTGTTCTCTAATATTCCAGTCTTTCCCATATCTTTTATAGATTTCATCTTTTTACCTTGAACAGACATTGATTCGCTTGGAATATAAACAATTTGCATAATAGCTCCTCCTTTATTTTGTGCAAGAAGACCAGAAACCTGAATTTGTCTTTTATCTTTTTTTGATTATATCACAAATCCGAGAGCGTGGAAATAGGGAGTTTTTCAGGCTGATTTCCTACCTCTTGGATATACGGCACAGGCGGTCAAAAAGGTGTAGACTTGGGATAGTTCATCGATGGACAAGCACCTTGGAAACAGAACACGCCAAAGAAAACGGAGGGACGCATGAGCAAAAGACCCTATCAACACCTGCCGCCGCTGGAACACAGGCCGGACGGCTCCCCCTACCGCATAACCCCGCCCCAGAAGAGACGAGCCAGCGGCCTGATACGCCGGGAGTGCTGCAACTGCGAGGACGGAAACTGCCTTGCGCTGGACGATGGCGACACCTGCGCCTGTCCGCAGATGATTTCGTTCTCCGTCTGCTGCAAGTGGTTCCGCTGGGCGGTCTTGCCGCTGGACAGGACGCTGGAAGCGGAGATTTACCGGGACAGGGACTTGAAACGCTGTGCGGAGTGCGGCGGTGTGTTCGTCCCGAAGTCCAACCGGGGCAAATACTGCCCGGACTGCGCCGCCAGAGTTCACAGGCGGCAGAAAACAGAAAGTGAACGGAAAAGGAGGTCTGCTGTGGACAGTTAAGAGCGGGAAAAGCCTTGATTTGCAAGGCTCCGCAAGCCCTCAACCGGGGCGGCTGGTATCATTTATCATTCGCCCCGGAAAACGGGCCTCTAACCGTCCACAAAACACGCTATGACAAACACGATTTATATTCACCAGCCGGAAAAGGCGTTCAGTTTCACCCGGCTCCCCAATTTCCTTTTTGAAGCACCCACATTCCAGCCCTTGAGCAACGAAGCGAAGGTGCTGTATGCCTTTGTCCTGCGCCGGGCGGAGTTGTCCCGGAAGAACGGCTGGGCGGACGAGTACGGGCGGGTCTACCTGTACTACCCCATCTGCGAGGTGGTCGCTTTGCTCCGCTGCGGGCGGCAGAAAGCGGTCAACACCCTGCGGGAGTTGCAGTATGCGGGGCTGGTGGAAATCCAGAAACAGGGCTGTGGAAAACCCAACCGCATTTACCCGAAATCCTATGAAGCGGTTCCAAACACCGACTTCAAGAAATCCGGTTATGGTACGCCGGAGGGCTGAAAACCGTACTTGGCGAGTACGAAAATCAATCCTCTTGAAGTACGGAAATCTGACGGTATATAGAAATACAGAGATTAAAACCATCTATTTACATTCATTCCATTCCAATCCTATCAGAGATATTTTCGGCGGGAAAACCCGCCGGAAAGGAATGGAATGGGGAAAGGAGTTCAATGGCACAACACGCAATTTTGCGATTTGAGAAGCACAAGGGCCACCCGGCGGGGCCGCTGGAAGCCCACCATGAACGGAAAAAGGAGCAGTACGCCAGCAACCCGGACATTGACACCAGCCGGAGCAAGTACAATTTCCACATCGTCAAGCCGGATGGCCGCTACTACCATTTCATTCAGAGCCGCATCGAGCAGGCCAGATGCCGCACCCGCAAGGACAGCACTCGGTTTGTGGACACGCTGATTACCGCCAGCCCGGAGTTTTTCAAGGGCAAGTCCCCAAAGGAGATAGCGGCCTACTTCCAGAGGGCGGCGGACTTCCTCATTGACCGGGTGGGCCGGGAGAACATCGTTTCGGCTATGGTACACATGGATGAAAAAACGCCCCATCTGCACTTGGTCTTTGTGCCGCTGACAAAGGACAACCGCCTGTGCGCCAAAGAAATTATCGGCAACCGGGCCAATCTGACGAAGTGGCAGGACGATTTTCACGCCTGTATGGTGGAGCAGTACCCCGACCTGGAGCGTGGGGAAAGCGCCAGCAAGACGGGCCGGAAGCATATCCCCACCCGGCTGTTCAAACAGGCGGTCAACCTCTCCAAACAGGCGAGGGCCATTGAAGCGGTTCTCTCCGGCATTACCCCGCTGAACGCCGGAAAGAAGAAAGAGGAAGCCCTCTCCATGCTGAAAAAGTGGTTTCCGCAGATGGAGAACTTCTCCGGGCAACTGAAAAAATACAAGGTCACAATCAATGACTTGTTAGCGGAAAATGAAAAGCTGGAAGTCAGGGCAAAGGCCAGCGAAAAAGGCAAGATGAATGACACGATGGAACGGGCGAAGTTAAAAAGCGAACTGGACGATATGCGGCGGCTGGTTGACCGTATCCCGCCGGAGATTTTAGCGGAACTGAAACGGCAACAGCGGCAGCATGGAAAGGAAAGGTGATCTTATAAGTAATATCAGATACAAAAAGGAAATCGAAATCGTGACTTTTCAGGGAAAGGAAATCACACTGGAAAATCTCTCCCCGGTGTTCACGCCGGAACAGGAAGCAGCCAAACGCCGGGAACTGGAACAGCAGCTTTATGAGGTGTTCCGCAAGTACGCCGACAAGCGGGAGAGTGAGGAAGCCGGGACATAAGGTTTTCCAAACCCATCATTGATTTGCGGGGCTGCTGGCGGTATAATAGAACTGTCAGCAGCTCCGTTTCTTTTTTAAGAAAAGGAGCGACAATATGAACAATCGGATAGACGCAATCTATGCAAGACAATCGGTAGACAAAAAGGACAGCATTTCCATTGAAAGCCAGATTGAATTTTGCAAATACGAGTTGAAAGGCGGTAACTGCAAGGAATACACAGACAAAGGGTACAGCGGCAAGAACACAGACCGTCCGAAGTTTCAAGAACTGGTGCGGGACATCAAGCGGGGCTTGATTGCAAAGGTCGTGGTTTACAAGCTCGACCGTATCAGCCGTTCCATTCTGGACTTTGCCAACATGATGGAGCTGTTCCAGCAGTACAATGTGGAGTTTGTGTCCTCTACGGAAAAGTTTGATACCTCCACGCCGATGGGACGGGCCATGCTGAATATCTGTATCGTGTTCGCCCAGCTTGAACGGGAAACGATACAGAAGCGGGTAACGGACGCTTACTACTCCCGCAGTCAGCGGGGCTTTAAGATGGGCGGGAAAGCCCCTTACGGCTTCCATACGGAGCCTATCAAGATGGACGGTATCAACACAAAGAAGCTGGTGGTAAACCCGGAGGAAGCGGCCAATATCCGGCTGATGTTTGAGATGTACGCCCAGCCCACAACTTCCTACGGGGACATTACCCGGTACTTTGCCGAACAGGGGATTTTGTTCCATGGCAAAGAGCTGATACGCCCCACGCTGGCGCAGATGTTACGCAATCCTGTCTATGTGCAGGCAGACCTTGATGTGTACGAATTTTTCAAAAGTCAAGGTACAGTCATTGTCAATGACGTTGCCGATTTTACGGGCATGAACGGCTGCTATCTGTATCAAGGGCGAGATGTAAAGGCCAGCAAGAAAAACGACTTAAAAGACCAAATGCTGGTACTGGCTCCCCATGAGGGTATCGTCCCCTCCGACACCTGGCTGACCTGCCGCAAGAAGCTGATGAACAACATGAAAATCCAGTCTGCCCGGAAAGCCACCCACACATGGCTGGCAGGAAAAATCAAGTGCGGGAATTGCGGGTATGCTCTTATGAGTATCTACAATCCCTCCGGCAAACAGTATCTCCGCTGCACGAAACGGCTGGACAATAAAAGCTGTCCTGGCTGTGGGAAAATCATCACTTCGGAACTGGAAGCGGTTGTTTATCAGCAGATGGTAAAGAAGCTGGCAAGCTACAAGACGCTGACAGGAAAAAAGAAAGCGGCAAAGGCAAACCCGAAAATCACCGCCCTGCAAGTGGAACTTGCCCATGTAGACAGCGAGATTGAAAAGCTGGTGGACAGTCTGACGGGGGCAAACAATGTCCTGTTCTCCTATGTGAATGTGAAGATAGCGGAACTGGACGGGCGCAAGCAGGAACTTCTGGCAAGGATAGCGGAGTTGACTGTGGAGGCCATCAGCCCGGAACAGGTCAGCCAGATTTCCGGCTACCTCGATACCTGGGAGAATGTATCTTTTGATGACAAGCGGCGTGTGGTGGATTTGATGATCACCACCATAGCCGCCACAAGCGACAGCTTGAACATCACATGGAAAATCTGACTGGCGGCACCCCTCCCGTCAGATACCTACCCTGTGTAGTCCCTTGTAAACTGTACTTTAGGAATTGCTAAATCAATTTTGCTTGCGATATCTACTTCATTCCCCATTACGGATACTTTAAATACTCTTTTGTCTTCAACTATTTCTTTAGAGATACCGAACAGACATAAAGAATATTCAGAAATGCTTGGATGACATCTATGGTTTTTGCTTAATTCAAAATGTTTAAATTCAGAATTTCCTATCAGTTCAAGTAAATATCGAGGAAATCTATTGCTAAATCCATATATCGCTTGATTTACATCTCCAACAGCTACCCCTATAATCCCTACTTTACATAACGCAAGAAATATATCATGTTGTATTTTGCCACAATCCTGATATTCGTCGATAAATACATGTGAATATCGAGATTGCAAATACTTTATAACTCCGGGAACCTTATGCATTATATACATCGCAGTTTCTCCGGATATGTCCAGAAAAATTTTACCTTCGCTTAGTGCTTTATCCAATAGCATTTCTTGTTCTTTTGTCAATTCTCCTGTAATAGTTTGTAACTCGGAATAATAGGATTCTTCCTCACAAAATTCTGTTACTTGATACTCCGGCATTACATAAGTTAAATGGCTGGCAAAAGGAATAATTATTTCAGAAATATAAAACTTGTCAATTGTTCCAAAAAAAGAATGCTTTGGGTCTATCCCTTTTCTCTTGCATCTTTTTTTCAGTTCGTCACTCGCTTTATTAGTAAACGAGATAGCAATAACACCTTTATAACTTGGAAGTTCCGACAATACATCTCCTATTTTTTCTACAATCGTGTACGTCTTACCCGAACCAGGATTTGCAGTGACAACAATATTCCCATCATGATTTAATATCGCTTTTTGTTCTTTAGTTGGTTCATTAATCATGTTCCGGATGAATCCTTTCTTCCACATTATTCTTAAGCGAAATCAATGGTTTAGAAATATCATCTTCTCCCAACACTCTCAGTTCGGAATGCTTATCACTCAAAAAATTCATCATATTCTTCGCTTTATATGTTTGCATTGCTTTTACCAGTGATTTTTCTGTTCTTTTTTCATAATATTTTTTCAGAATATTCTTGAGTGGACTATGTGCCAAATCAGTTTCTAAATCCACATTTGAAAGATATATACCATAACAGGCAATATTATTCCTAATGTATTTATTAAATTCTATTGCCAGCATCGGTGGGTTCTTCTTATATTCCCATTCATTTTCATTGTTATGTTCTGCCCAATATTGAAGTAATTCGTTATCTGCATCTTTAATCTGAGATAAAATCCCCATAACACGAGATACACCTGCATAATAATTTTTCGTAGGTTTTTTATTTGGTTTTGCAAATATATCATTATCTGTCCTCATCACCCAAGGAATATTTAAAGCATCGCATACAGCAATATACGGTTTAAATCCCACACCTTCTACAGACAATACTGAAATATTTAATCTATCCAGATCTATCCCTATTGCCTTAGCCAACGCCGTATAAAACAGAACTTCAGATACCCCTTCAACCAAAAATACACCACTTGCAAAAAAGCATTCTGCTGAAAGAGCATTTAATCTATATCCGAATTCTTTAAAAATTTCTTTTAACATATCGCTACACCCACTACATGCAGCATATGTTTTTTTCTTTGATGTATATAGACGTAAAATATTAGACGCTGCAAATTTTGCAGCTATATGTGGTGAGTGTGTTGTAATGAAAACTTGCTCTCCAAACTTTTCTTGAATATATGCCGAGAGCTTACGCTGTTGATGAGGATGTAAATGAGCCTCCGGTTCCTCTATTGCATAAAAAGTAACATGATCTACATTTTTTTGGATATTTTGCTTTGCAATCCACGTAGCAATAAATATTTGATTATTTCGTCCATCTCCCCCAATGGATAATAAATTGTCTCCTGTAGAAAACGATAATGTTAAATTATCTAATAACTTACCTGCGTCACTTTCTCCTGCAATAAATCTAATTTTCTGATCTTCATTATTAACAGACAATTCCGCAAGTTCTGTATTTACATTCTCCAATGCAGATGCCACATAGTTTAATGAACTAATCTGATTATTGATTGCATTAAGCTTATTTTGAATATCCGCAGTTTTTTCTTCATCTGCTTTCTTTTGCTCCTCTTTCAATAATTCTTTTGAAATCTGCAATATTTGTAAACGCTCATGCCTTAAAAATTTGAATAAATCTCGATTAGTATCTACATATTGCATATTTAATCGCTTTATATATTGTCTCGTCGGATATTCAATTAAAACATTTTCATCATATCCCATCCAGATACTATATTGACCATTTTTACTATTTGTGTAACGTATAAGCACAACGCCATCCTTAACACAGCCGCCAAATGTGCTCAAGAGACATTCTTCCGTTACATCACAAATGGTTGCAGTAATTTCAATAAAATCCGCATCAGTATATGCATTATAATCACTATCGTTCAGCTCCAAATCATGTTCACTGAGCGATTTATCAAACAAAAGTCTCATTGCATATAGTAGATTTGTTTTTCCAACATCATTTGCACCGATTATCAAAGTCTTTGGCTGAAATACTATTTCTTCATCCTCAAAATTACGAAACCCCTTAATATGTACTTTTTCTATCCTCATATTGCTGTACTCCAATCATATTAGTCTGTTTTCCGTTATTTACATTTTACCATATAATTATAAACAAACGAAGAGCTGAGTTCTCAAACCCAGCTCTTTAAACACTTATTTGTAAATTACTTCCCTAACCATTACTTCCTCAGCCATCTCTTTCAGCATATTCATATGACCTGTCCAAGCCATAGCATCCATTTCTTTTTCCGGTACCGGATTCTTTTCCAGCAGTCCAGCCATAATGACTGCCACTCTTTTCTCCGCAATCTCCTGCACTTCATATAAATGTGGGAACAGCTGCTCTGTCAATACCAAATCATCAAAAAGAATTGGCTTATGCTGCTGCAAAAATGCTCTGCGCATCCTGCCATATTTATTCAATCTCTTTTCTTTCATCGGTTTCAGCTTAATATTAGGGATAAAGTAATCCCCTGTCTGTAAATATCTAAGCCCATTCTCTCTGATAACTTCATAATTTTTCTGTTTACTCATGTGTAAATCCTCCGTGATTTTATGATTTTTCACGGCGATTTTTGGGATTTTTCACGTTCAAAACAGTACTGTCACATCAGGGATTTTCAAAAAATTTGGCGTACAAAATGGCGTACCTCGGGGTGTTCGAGTGCCGATTTTCATTGATTTTACTGGGTTTTTCGAGGGTGTGTACATATCATGCCGTGGCAAACAAATAATACGCGTATCATATATTTTTTACTCCTAACTTATCTCGGATTATCTCGGTTTTTCCTTATTTTTAGGGCATTTGCACACTTTTTCAGTCTATCGACCATTTTCCCATTTCTCGGCTTTTTTCGGCTTATCTCGGTATGTTTATTCCATCAAATGGTCTAAAAATTGGTCTAAAATGGTCTATGATTTCAAGTTTAGACCATTCGTTTTTTCTGGTCTAATCGTGGCACAAAATTTTCAAAAATTCATAGACCACTCTTGAAATACACTTTAGACCACAAGTTCCTTCGAAACCTTATAAATACTGAATTTCTTGAATGGTCTAAACTTAAATGGTCACCGTTTTGATGGTCTAAACTGACTTTCTAAATCTGTCAGTAGCATCCACTTTCATACCAAGCTGCTTCAACTCTGCATCAGCCTCTGCCTGCTTCTTAGCAAGCTTCTCAACCTCTTCTCTCGCATCATCCAGCTTAAGATGAGTATAGGTGTTGAGAGTGACGCTAATATCCGAATGCCCCATCAGATACGGAAGTACCTTAGGATTCATTCCGGACTTTGCCATATTAGAGCAGTACGTGTGTCTGCATACATGAGGTGTGATCTTCGGAAGCTGAATGCGATAAATGCTGTTATACTTATCAACTGCGTGCTGGAAGTACTTCTCCCAGTGCATAGCCACCATTGGCTTATCGTCCTTGTCAAAGCAAAGGAAGCCTGAGTAGCCATCAATCATCGGCTCCACCTTAAGCTTAGGTCTTGCCTTGATGATATTCTGAAAGCATTCATACACATCGTCCTGCATCGGAATCACTCTGGTACCGGCGTAGGTTTTCGTAGTATCGATGTAAACCAACGTCCCGGTCTTCTGAAGCTGATGGTCAATATTGATGGTTCTGTTCTCCATGTCCAGATCCTTCAACGTCAAACCTGTAAACTCCGAAATACGCATCCCTATCTTAAACAGAATGTACATACCGTCATAATACTTGCAGTAGTGCGCATCGTTTTTTATAAATTCGAGGAAAGTTCTTTCCTGTTTCCTTGTAATGGCCTCACGAGTGGCTGCGTCATTTACCAGTACAGTAGCAAGCTGAAACTCAAAGGGATTCTTCCTTAATATATCGTCATCAACTGCCATCTGAAATGCAGGTCTCACAACACCTCTGATAGAATGAATTGCTGAGAAACTCTTTTTATCCTCCTGCTGTAATTTGATGAGCCATTCCTTCGCATCGGATAATCTGACCTTGTCGATTCTCCTTGCTCCGAATGGTTCCTTTTCCAGCAGATTGATTACAGTTCCGTAACCTGCTCTGGTTGTATGCTTAACTCCGGTCTTAGTTGCTATATACTTCTTCACAAGCTGAAGAACCGTCAAGCCGCCGCCATCAGGAACAATCATATCATCCAAATCCTTATTTATTGCCTTCTCCTGATCTCTTAAAGGCGCATTATCTTTTTTGCCGACTGGAATACTATCTGTAGCCACCAATCTCCAACTGTAAACTGTCTTGCGCTTACCATTGGCATCAATGTATCTATACTTATAGCGTCCATCCGCTTCCTGGCTCTCTCCTGCGCGAAGAATGCGATTCTTACTATCGCGTCTCTTTTCGCTCATTGAACATCGTCTCCTTTCGATTGAGGGAGCCATGCTATAATATTTATTTAACATAGTTCATAGTATGTATCCGACTATGTATCAATATACTATCACATACACGGCTCCTTTTCCACAAGAAAATTGAAAAATTTTTATGAACTAAATCACATTCATCTGACTGTCCATATACTTTTCAAATTGCTCACGCTTGATCAGTGCTCTGTTTCCGTTCCAGAGGATAAAATCCTCATCGGAATGCTCCTGAACAAACATCTTCAGTTTCTTGTAGCCAATCCCGAAATACTCCGATGCTTCATTCAGCGTTAATGTGTACTTCTGCCACCTCAGGATAAACCTGCTTTCCATTCCAGTCATATACCTCATATCCCGGATGCTTATCAGCCATCGCCTTTGCATTGGCAAAAATCGTATAAGCACCAAGCTGAGATTTTGCATCATCCCAACTCTTCCTTACCCTATAATACTTAACCACTGTATCACCAGCGCCACCAGAAGAACCAACATCATAATGAATCAGTTTCCATCTCTCGATAATACTGCAAAGCTTATCGACATAGGTTAATGAAGTCGCATAGCCATCATCCTTGATGATCTGCACCGCCTTCTTATAATCCGTACATCCCTTAAGCCCATCATATCTAAGCTTGCTGCCATTCTTGGCTCCAAGCAGATACGCACTATGGTCTGCAATGGAATCTTCCACACAGCTTTATCTTCTGAAATCAGCAGTGATAGTCACATAGCTTCCATCAGCATTCTGCTCCTGAGTCTTCTTGGTATAGACAGATGACCTGCACATCCAAAACATTTGCAATTCCTACCAGCATGAAGATAAGTACCTTTCTGCAGATTCCCTTGAATCCAACCTCAGAAGAAAGCTTCTTATCGGAAATCGCACACATAATTCCCGTGATGTAATCCGCCACCACAAATAAAAGCAATGCCAGAATCAAACCATCACACCCTCCCAGGAAGTACCCAAGCCAGCCGCCGATTCCCGTAAACACCAACTGCACAATACTCCAAAACTCTTTCATATCCTCTGATCCTCCTTAAAAAATGTATAGAAAAAGCAGCTGCCCATCTTAGAGCAACTGCCTCATCCCAAAATTCTATCCCTATCAGCTGGCCTCTTCCGTCAGCTCATAGGTAATCTTCATCGTCTTATCCGTAGTCTTCACAACGGCCGTACTTAGGTTGTTGATACTGGCCAGATACGGTGTCAGCAAAAAACACATCCTGTAATCCGAACCATAGTTGCCTCCCCATCCAAAACAAAACTCCTTATACTGAAATAGCGGCGTACCCAGATTCAGAATCCTTGTACTTCCAACCGTCTGCACCACCGTATCATCCGGCTTAATCTGATAATCCCATCCGATAATCAGGTCATTTACCATAAACAGATAATTGGCACAGGTTACAGAACCGGTCTGGGACTTCCCGGCAGAAATAAATCCAAAAGGAATCAATGTCACATCCGTAGAATTGCTCAAATTAATCTTGTAAATACCCTCATCGTTGTAAGCTGTCAGATACAGATAACCATTCCGGATAACACCCCTCACACCACGCTGTGCATAAGTATCCACCTTAAAATATCCGATGGCTTTTAGATAACAGTTGGACAATGTCCAAACGCCCTCTGTCATGGTGTAATCATCCTTCTTAATCTTCACCCAGTACATCTTGGCATCCCCAGAGGAATTCGCCTGATTGGCAAATCCATACCAGTATCCGTCATGCCCGTCCAGAAAGTCCCCATAAGGTGTATAGCTTCCAATAAACTTAAAAGTACTGCAGGTAATGACCTTCTCTTCCAGCAGGTCATTGGTCGTATCATTCAGCCTGTCATTCAGTCCCAGTGTAAACACCGGAAGCCTTCTCTTATGAATAATCACGGCACTGTCCTGGAATCGCATGCTAATCAACAGATTATTCTCAAAATCCACCTCCACCGCACTAAACAGCTCCGCAAGTTCTTCCACGGTCTGCGTCTCCAGTCTTGTTTCCATGATCTGATAAAAGGCAACCTTGGAATTCTCCATACTGCCATAAGCTGCCACACCGCCCTGCTTGGAAGTCAGTGCCACCGCCGCAATGGTTCCATTTCCCTGACTTGGTGTAAACTCCCACACAAACCGGTAACCATT
>NZ_JBQHWC010000033.1:0-11913 GCF_052064155.1 Blautia sp. HCP3S3_C12
ATAATCATTAATTCGACAGCAAAATTTTACATATCTATTTCTTATCAGAAAGATTTACTTTCCATAGACACAAGAATTTTTACACCCTCGATGCATCCAGTATTCTGCTTGATATGTGAGACTGCCTTTTGTGCATGTTTGTGTAAGGATTCGTTTTTTTTAGTCCAGAATTTCTTTGAAAAAATCGGGTCTTTAGGCAGATATCGGCAAAGTTCCTCATATCTGCTGGAATAATCCTGTATTTTCTGCCTGTAAACGGAAATCTGCTTTTCCATCTGTCCCTGCTCCGATTCCATCTGCCTCAATATCTGAGATTCCTGCTGGAAATCGACAAAATCGGAAAATCCTTCTTCTTCCAGAATCTTTGAAAAACGTTGTTCGCGGAAATGGATGCTGTCCTGTTCTGCCTGTATTGCATTTTGGATTTCAACAGGACGGTTGCTCCATACAGGGAATTTTGCCTTCTGTTCCTCTTTGAGCCGGGAAATCGTTTCCTGTGATGCCTGATTCTTTTTCAGTATGTTTGAACGGGCAGTCTGTACCCTGTTAATAGAATCATGAAGCTTCTGGCTTTGGCTTTTTAAAGAATCCTGTTGCTCTTGGAGTGTTTCAAGGCTGTATTTTGCGGATATGATATCGGATTCCACCTTTCCAAGTTGTTCTGCTAATGATTCATAAAAGGAATCACTTTTTTCGGTGATTTGTGATTCAAGACTATCTAAAATCTCCCGGATGCGTTTATTGGTCTTATTCAGTTTCTTGATTTCCTCATTCATGCGGTATCGCTCGGATGTCTTATCCTTAGAAGCATGTGAACCAAGATGGATGCCGGAAATCGTGTCAGTTCCCTGTTCCTGATAAGAGCGGCAATCGACACGTTCTGGTCGTCCTGCTCTTTCCAATGCCTGATTTACATGCTTCTCCCATGATTGTCTGTATTGGATTATCGCTTCCTTAGAGTTCCAGCGCGTGGTCTTTTCGTCACGCCGTCCATATAATGTACAGCGTGGATTTTTGGAGACCCTTATAAGATTTTCGTTATAAGCCTCAGAAGGGGTCAGCCATACCTTTTCTTTTCCTCTGTAGTACTGATATACCTTTTCCCAGCCATCGTTTTTGGCTCTGCGGTATTCGTCAGCAGTAAAGGCTTCTGTTTCATTATTCCTGCGGCAGATATATTCTTTTTGTGTTTTCGGTGACCATTTGCCGTTTTGGTCAAGTGGTCTGACAGTGAGAAGGATATGTGCGTGAGGATTGCGGAAAATCATGTCTTTTTTATCTGTGACCGGATTTCCTTTCATATCTATCGGTGTTCCTGTCTCATCGCGGAGCGGTGGAGTATGTATATTGATATCTGCCACCATGCCATCTGATATAAATGTGTCCTGGACAAATTCCTGTACAAGTCTGATGTTTTCTTCCATGGACAGTTCCAGTGGAAGGGCAATCATGACCTCTCTGGCGAGTCTGGCATTTTTGCTCTTTTCACTTTTTTCAACAGCATTCCAGAGTACAGAACGGTTACGAAACTCAGCAGGTGCATTTTCAGGAAGCATGATTTCGCTGTGTTCCACCCAGTTTTTTCTTGAATAATCCTCTACGATACCTGTATATTCGTTTTCTATTTTTTCAGCAGCACGATAAGCGGCTGCGGCTACTGCGCTCCTGCCCTCCGAGCGTTTTATGATTTGTATTTGGCATTGAAAGATTGCCATATTAGTCACCTCTTTTTTATTTTTAATATGGAGATTCTCAGATGGGATAAAAGTGTTTTTTATCGGTGTCAGGATTAAGCATATTAGTATTGATAAAGAAAATATCTTTATTAATAAATCACAAGAGGTGAAAAACATGACAGGAGAAAAGATAACAGAACAGAATGAAGATATGCGTGTCCTGATTACATATAAGGGTTCTGCCGAGATTGGCAAGGAATTTCAGGATGATTATATGATACTTGAACTGGTCACTGATGGAAGACCGGATGCTCTGGCTTCGGCAGTTATAAATTTTCCATTGCTGGATGGAAATAAGAGCATTTTTATTCATGACCTTGTTTCTTATGAGTCAATGGAGGCAAAGGAATCTCTGTTAGAGGTAATAGAGAAATTTGCACGAAAACGGGGATATGCAGCCATCTACATCAACAGCATACGACAGGACAGAGGATTTCTGGATAAAGAGAAATTTATGGAGGTATCTGGAAAGACAATGGCGAAGAGGGATGTGAGCAGATGAATCCAAGGATATGGAAATGGATAAACTGGATTTTTTCAAGTGGTATCTGGGTGCAGCCATTTGCAATGGCAGCCCTGATTTGGTTTTTCAAAAATGTTTTACAAGGTGATGTCTCATATCTCATCCTGTTTGTCCTGTCGTTCCTGCCATCTATATATATCTGGTCAGAAAATCAGCGAGAACAGGCTGCCGGGAAAATTGATTTCAGCATTGAAGATACGTTCCATGACAGACCAACAGAATATTCCAGTCCATTAAAGATGCAGGCAATGTATCCGAGAGTAAATGAGAGATTTTTGTTTGATTACCCGGAAGGAGTGGTATTTGGAAGGACAGAGACGGGGATGCTTAAAAAACATACAGAATATTTATGTAAACCATTGGAAAAAGAACATTATAAAGATGGACATGTACTACTGATTGGAGGAAGCGGGAGCGGAAAGAGTGCATCGGTCATCATTCCGACACTTCTGGCATCCCCTGATAACATGGGAATGTTTATTTTGGACATAAAAGGCGAACTTTGGCGAAAAAGCCGCCGCGTTGATGACAAAAATACAGTTATCATAGATTTTCAGGATAGGTCAAAATATGGATGGGATGCTTTATACACTTTGAATAGTAAAACGGAAATACGAGATAAAGATATAAGGGAATGTATGGAAAATATTGCGAATAGTTTAATACCGATTTCGGCAAAAGATACGAATGAGTTTTGGAAACAGTCTGGACGCTCACTTTTGACAGGAGAACTGATAGGCTTATGGAAAAATGGAGATACTAAAAACCTGTCAGAATTAATCAATATAATATTGTCCAGAGATACCAGAGAACTGGTTGAGGAACTGATGGATAAAGCAAAACCAAATGCATCCGAAACGAAATTTCTTTCTTCGTTTAAAAATCTTGCTGATGAGACACTGAGTGGAGTAGTACAACAGATGCAGGAATCTATCAAGGTTTTTGTTGATGATGATATCCGTTATGCCTTTGAGTCCAATACGAAACGGGCGCATCCTCTGATGATAGAAGGTGGGAAAGCCATATTTTTGGCTGTTCGTGAAGAAAAACTGGAGGCATATTATAACGTGATTAACCTTATCATTGCACAGGTTTTTGACAGTCTGATAAAGAGACCGGAGGGGAGTTTGCCGGTGATGGTTGTGATTGATGAGATGGCAAGGCTCTGTTCGCGTGGTGCGATATATGGTTTACATAATCAGATTTTGCTGACAGGAAGGAGTAGAAATATCACCTTGATTATGGTTACACAGTCTTATGAGGCACTGTCAGGAGCGTATAGCAAGGATGACATACAGAGCATCGTGGCGAATAGCGCGTATGTCGTTGTTCTTGACTGTAAGAGTCCTGAAACTGCAAAAAGTATTTGTAGTATGGTAGGGAATTATAAGGATAGGGAGAAAACGTGGTCAGGAACCGGAAAGAACAGGAGCGTGAGTATTTCTTACAGGGATAAGCCGATATTGGAGCCTTCTGACCTGTCAAAACTGGTTGTAGCAGATGAGGCGATTATCGTTTCTGCAGAGTTCGGATATTGCAGGGTGAAGAAGAGTTTTTATTTCAATGATGCAGTCTTGGGTGAATTATCTAGGAAGGTGCAGACATATAATCAGGAGGCACTGGGAATAGAAGGAAAAAATACAGTGCAGATGCCAGTTTATTCAGTGGATGCAGAGGAAGCGGATAGAAACTGGATGGATATTTTAAATGACATATTGAAACAATGTGGCGGCTTTTTGAAAAAAAAGTTTATGTATATAGTAGAACAAAATAAAACAGGAGAGAAAAAAGATGAGAAAAGAAGAAATAGATAAATTACAAAGAGAAATGCAGAAGAATTTAGGCGAAGAATGGGAGGTAAAGCCGATGACCGTAAAGAAAATCGGCGGCGATAAGGAGGCAATAGGATGTAGATTTCAGGGTGATGAGTTCATGGTCGTCTTATATCCGAATGAATATGAGAATCTTTTGAGGTCAGGAACCAGCATTGAGGAAATCGGAACGCATCTGGCACAGGAGGCAGAGCAGAGAAGATATGGCTTTCCACAGATGCCGAAAACGCCGGAAGAATTTAGAAGAGAGCTGTATATCCAAGTGATAAATGCTGATATGAACGAAGAACTGTTAAAAAATGTAGTGCATGATACCATGGGGGATGTTGCGGCGGTTGCCAGATGCAGGATTGCATCCGATAAACAGGGCGTGACTTCCTTTTTAGTAACTAAGGAAAATATGGAATGTTTCCAAATGACACAGGGAGAGATTATGGAGCAGGCATATCACAATACCGCTGCTCAAAAGTATACCATGCAAAATCTAAATGAAATCATGCGTGAACTAATGACTTCAGAAGGATTAGACCCTGAGATGGTAAAGGAACTTACACATGAAGAAACGCCGTTATATGTTTTGACAAATTCTGAGAGAGTAAATGGGGCAAATGCGATTGTCTGCCCGGAGGTTTTACAGCATGTGTATGAGGAACTGGGGGAAAATTATTATATTATGCCAAGTTCTATACATGAGGTCTTACTCGTAAAAGAAAGTACAGGTCTGACACCGGATGAAATGAAACGTATGGTGCATGACGTCAATGTATCAGAGGTACGACCGGAAGAACTGCTCTCATTTAAGATATTTCGTTATGATGGAAGGAAACTTTCAGTGGTGAATGAAGAGAGGCAGGAAATCTCACAGGCAAAAGAAAAAATAAAACATAGTAAGTTATTGCATTGATAATGCAGGGAGGGAAGGATATGAGCAGAGAAGAGATGATGCTGGAAAGCATAAGGAATTACTTCCATGTAAAAAAAGGGCTGTTTAGTTTGGATATTGTCTTAGCGGATGGAAGAAAAATAGAAAGATATATTTAGAATGGATAAGGGTGTCAGAGATGGCATCCTTTTTTGACGATTTTTGTTGGAATGTGGATGAGGGGGATGTATAATACAGGGTATAAGAGAATGTGAGCAAGGAGAGAAAAATGCGGAATTTAATTGACCTGAGGAGTCCAAATGTGAATTTGGTATTATCGAGCCTTTTAAAAGACAGAACTACGGGAAAAAACATCATATTTGCAACAGAGATATCAGGTGATATCCATTTCACAACGAATATTACAAAAGACTTATTGTTAAAAGATAACCGTATAGATATAAGACCGCGTGTATCAAAAAGTTTGGAGGAACAGGTCAAAAGAACGCGAAAAAAAGCAGAAGTATTTACGCCATCATGGATTTGCAATAAAATGAATAATCACTGTGATACGGAATTTTTTGGACGAGAAAATGTGTTTAATATAGAAGACGGGCAAAAGTGGATTCCAAATGATGAAAAGATAGAATTTCCTGCCGGGAAAACATGGAAGGATTATGTGGAATCAAAACGTTTGGAAATCACCTGCGGTGAAGCTCCATATCTTGTGTCACGATATGATACTGTGACAGGTGAGATTATCCCGATTCATCAAAGAATTGGACTATTGGATAGAAAACTGCGAGTCATAAATGAGAACGTGACAACATATAAAACATGGATTCAGTGGGTGTATCGTGCATTTGAAAGTGTGTACGGATATGAGTATCAGGGAGATAATCTGCTGATTGCAAGAATCAATCTTCTTGAAACATTCTGCGAATATACAAGAGACAGATGGCATGAAGAGCCAAATAAAACATCTCTTAATCGTATTGCTGATATCATTAGCTGGAATTTATGGCAGATGGATGGAATTTATGGGGTAATTCCATATGAAGGTGCGGTATATGTGGAAGAGGAAGAAGAGGAATCACACCAGATGACTCTTTTTGAGATATATGGAATTGCTGGGGAAGCCGAGCCGGAACCGGAGGAAGAATTACCTGAGACAATAGATTGTAAGATTTATGATTGGAGTGAAAATAAAAATATGGGTATCCGAAATCTTAGGTTGAAAAACTATAATACATCACTCAACCGATGCAGACCGTTATGGTTGAAACGGGTGTTGTTGATACTCTCTCTAAAATCGTTAAGTGGTTGAAAAAGTGAATTGTCAGAAAATGTCGAATTCTCAATATTTGGTTGAAAACCATCATACTATAGATATAACAACAAACATGATAAGGAGAACACCATGGCAGAACAGACACCGCAGAAATTTAATTATGTAGATGAAATATGGGGTATTGCTGATTATGTCAGAGACATCATCAAGCGTTCAGAGTACAACAGGCTGGTGCTTCCATTCTCATTGCTCAGAAGACTGGAATGTGCGTTAGAGCCAACAAGAGAGGCCGTATCAACTGCTGTCAAGGAACATGAGGCTGACTGGGGTAGAGAAAGCGATAACTACTGTGCTTTTTCCAAGAAGGCATTTTATAATGTAACCAATTTCAGACTAAACAGCTTAGGAGCCAATGATACATTGGATGCTCTGATGGAATACATCAACGGGTTCAGTCCAAACGCCAGAGATATTCTTCTGCGCTTTAAGATTGAGGAAACCTGCAAGATTTTACAGGAACATGGAATGCTCTATTCTGTATGTAAGCGTTTCAGTAGCTTTGACCTTAGTTCAGAGAATGTTTCTGATAGAGAGATGTAGGACGGATTTTGCGGACATTCAAAATAAAAAAGAATGTGGAGGTAACAGACAATGGCAAAATCATTATTTGAGGAACTGGGCGGCAAATACGAAAGGCAAGGGGATTATTTGATACCGTGCTTAACTGTACCCGCCGAAGAAGAACAGGCAATAGGCATCTGGGGGCAACGGCATTTAGATTATCTAAAACAGTACCGTAAAGTTACATACACCAATCTTCTTACAAGCGGCAGGCTAAACGCCTACCTTGCCGACATCAACAGACAGGCACAGGAACGCTTTGAAAGGCTCATAGAGGGTATGAAACAGGCACAGGGCATAACGGAACAGCTAAAGGCAGAAAACGCCTTAGAATGGACAGGATGCCTCAATAACATAAGGGCTTGTGCGAGGGAGATTGTGGAAAAGGAAATTATTTTTGCATAAACAGATGATTAGTGGCAGGGGGAAATCCTGCCGCTTTTTCTGCTTTAGTTTGTCAGCTTGACAAATAAAGGGTTAAGGAATATAATTAGATTCAGTATTATACAAGGAGTTAATAAATATGCGGCAAGGTATTCTTAAATAAACTGTCAATTTGATAGTGGGAACAAAAAGTAGCAGTCCCGTTTCACTTTTAATATGGGGCTTAGTTTTTTGTACCCAGTTTAAGAATACTTTTATCATGTAATTTTATATGCCCGAAAACATATAAGTGTTTTGGGGCTATTGGAGTTATTTACCCAGTGATAGGAGTATTTATCACTGGGTATTTTTATGCCCTTTTTTGGGTGTTGATAGGAGGAAAATCACATGAAAATAATTAACATAGGCATTCTGGCTCACGTTGACGCAGGAAAGACAACATTAACGGAAAGTTTATTATATACCAGTGGTGCAATTGCAGAACTAGGGAGCGTAGATGAAGGCACAACAAGGACAGATACAATGAATTTGGAGCGTCAAAGGGGAATCACTATCCAGACAGCAGTGACATCTTTTCAGTGGGAGGATGTAAAAGTCAACATTATAGATACGCCAGGCCATATGGATTTTTTGGCGGAAGTATACCGTTCTTTATCCGTATTAGACGGAGCAGTATTATTAGTTTCTGCAAAGGATGGCATACAGGCACAGACCCGTATACTGTTTCATGCACTACAGATAATGAAGATTCCGACAATTTTTTTCATCAATAAAATTGACCAAGAGGGGATTGATTTGCCAATGGTATATCGGGAAATGAAAGCAAAGCTTTCTTCGGAAATTATAGTGAAGCAAAAGGTTGGGCAGCATCCCCATATAAATGTAACGGACAATGACGATATGGAACAGTGGGATGCGGTAATTATGGGAAACGATGAACTATTAGAGAAATATATGTCAGGGAAACCGTTTAAAATGTCAGAACTGGAACAGGAAGAAAACAGGAGATTCCAAAACGGAACGTTATTTCCCGTTTATCACGGAAGCGCTAAAAACAATCTGGGGATTCGGCAGCTTATAGAAGTAATTGCCAGTAAATTTTATTCATCAACGCCTGAAGGTCAATCTGAACTATGCGGGCAGGTTTTTAAGATTGAATATTCAGAGAAAAGGCGGCGTTTTGTTTATGTGCGTATATATAGCGGAACATTGCATTTGAGGGATGTTATTAGAATATCTGAAAAAGAGAAAATAAAAATCACAGAGATGTGTATTCCGTCAAATGGTGAAATCGTCCCGGCTGACCATGCCTGTCCGGGAGAAATTGTTATTTTAGCTGATGATACTTTGAAACTGAACGACATTCTGGGAAATGAAAAACTCCTGCCTCACAAAACATGGATTGATAATCCCATGCCATTACTTCGGACAACGGTAGAGCCGCAAAAGCCGGAGCAAAGGGAAGCCCTGTTAAATGCCCTCGCAGAGATTGCTGATACAGACCCTCTTTTAAAATATTATGTGGATACTACAACGCATGAGATTATACTTTCTTTTTTGGGGAATGTGCAGATGGAAGTCATTTGTGCCATCCTTGAGGAAAAATATCATGTGGAGGCAGAAATAAAAGAGCCTACTGTTATATATATGGAAAGACCGCTTAGAAAAGCAGAATATACCATCCACATAGAAGTCCCGCCAAATCCTTTCTGGGCTTCTGTCGGGTTGTCCATAGAGCCGCTCCCTATTGGAAGCGGAGTGCAGTATGAAAGCAGAGTTTCACTTGGATATTTAAATCAATCGTTCCAAAATGCGGTTATGGAGGGGGTTCTTTATGGCTGCGAGCAGGGGCTGTATGGATGGAAAGTGACAGACTGTAAAATCTGTTTTGAATATGGATTGTATTATAGTCCTGTAAGTACCCCCGCAGACTTTCGGCTGCTTTCCCCTATCGTATTGGAGCAGGCTTTAAAAAAAGCAGGGACAGAACTATTAGAGCCATATCTCCACTTTGAAATTTATGCACCGCAGGAATATCTCTCACGGGCGTATCATGATGCTCCAAGGTATTGTGCAGATATTGTAAGTACTCAGATAAAGAATGACGAGGTCATTCTGAAAGGAGAAATCCCTGCTAGATGTATTCAAGAATACAGGAACGATTTAACTTATTTCACAAATGGGCAGGGAGTCTGCTTGACAGAGTTAAAAGGATACCAGCCAGCTATTGGTAAATTTATTTGCCAACCCCGCCGCCCGAATAGCCGTATAGATAAGGTTCGGCATATGTTCCACAAGTTAGCTTAACAGCTTGCAAAAGTCATATAAAATGAGATTTGAAAGGAGAATGTAACTTCATGTTTGCTAAAAATTCAAAGGCATATTCTGTCTACCTGCTGTTCCGATTTGTCTTTTCCCTGGCGTTTTCTATGTCCACAGTGCTTTCCATCGTGTACCACCTGGAGGTGGTGCAGCTGGATGCTTTCCAGCTTGTCCTGGTAGGGACGGTTCTGGAGACCTCCTGCTTTCTGTTCGAGATACCCACCGGTGTGGTGGCGGATTTGTATAGCCGTCGGCGCTCGGTGCTGATTGGAATGTTCCTCTACGGCCTGGGCTTTCTGATGGAGGGTGCGCTACCGTGGTTCGCGCCGGTTCTGCTGGCCCAGGTTGTCTGGGGTTGCGGTGATACCTTCATCACCGGCGCTCTGGAGGCGTGGATTGCCTCGGAGGAAGAGGACAAACCCATAGACAAGGTGTTCCTGCGGGGCAGTCAAATGGGGCAAATCGGCGGCGTTCTGGGCGTGGTGCTGGGCACACTGCTGGGAAACATAAACCTGCAAATGCCTGTCATCTTGGGGGGCAGTTTGTGCTTGTTGTTGGGGCTGGTGTTGGTTCGCATCATGCCAGAAACCAACTTCTCCCCTGCTATTGAGGAACGGCAGGGCTTGCTTAAAGACTTTGTCTGCCTGTTCAAGCTCAACCTGGGCTTTGTGAAAGGCGCACCTGTGTTGCTGGCGCTCTTAGCAATCACACTATGCGGGGGACTTGCCAGTGAAGGCTTTGACCGGCTCTCCACCGCTCATTTTCTGGATGACACGGTAATACCCGTTATCGGGCCGCTGAACAGCGTCACTTGGTTCGGTGTTATCAGTCTTATCGGCAACGGCTTAGGTATTCTGGCTTCTCAGTTGCTCATCGCCCGCATGGAGAAAAAAGGGACTGTCAGCCGAACCAGTGTGGTCATGTCCACCAGCGCCGGGTATATCCTGTGCCTGGTTCTCTTCGCGGTGGGGCGGAGCTTTTGGTTCATGTTGTTGGTGTTCCTGCTGGCGGGGCTTATGCGCACCATCAAGGAGCCTGTGCTGGCCGCCTGGATGAACGACCATGTGGATGAGAAAATGCGCGCCACAGTCTTTTCCACCAGCGGACAGCTGGACTCTTTCGGGCAGATCATCGGCGGGCCTATTGTGGGGCTGGTAGCCCAGCAGGTGTCCATACCCTGGGGGCTGGTCTGTACCGCTTTCCTGCTGTTGCCCGCGCTGTTCTTAGTGCCGGTGGCGGGAAAGAAGCGGGATTGATATGGCATAGTTAAGTTTACTGACGAGCGGGAGATTACTTCCGCTCGTCTTCATTTAGTAGCGCAAAATTTGAGGACTCTTTATTTCCTTATTCGGTATAGCGGAGGCGGCTGTCAATTCGACATAATTTTCTTGTGATACTTTACCGTACATGAGCATTTGTTTCGTATTTGAAAGAACAAACTCACCAAATAAAAAAAACGATATTCGGGTGGGTTATTTTGTTATACCCTAAATTACCCTCTGAATTTGTTTTTAAATTTGGAGGGATTTTTTTATGTCCTTTTTTCGGGCAGTTACAGGAAAAGGGAAAATAGCAGTAAAGCCGGATAAAATCCGGTTATATGTCAACAAGGAAGAACTTTGCAAAGAATATGAAGATACTCTCCGAAGGTCAACAGAAGATACAGAGCTTCTCAAGGATTTGTTTGAGAAACTTGGTTTTCAGAGAAAAGACCTTAAAACAGTATATTTTAATGTCGATACAGAATATGAAAGCTATCAGGACAGAGATAAGAGCTGGAAGCGAAGATTTAAAGGTTATAAGTATAATCACCATATGAAAATAGAGTTTGCAGCTGATAATAAAAGATTAGGGCAAGTCCTTTACGCTTTGGCTCATAGCTCATTAAGGCCAGAGTTTTCTATTGAGTATACAGTGGCAGATGTAGAAAAATGTAAAAATGAGCTGTTACATAAAGCAATCGAGGATTCCATTCAAAAGGCACAGGTGCTTACAACAGCAGCAAATGTGAAATTGGGTGAAATACAGGCAATTGATTATTCTTGGGGAGAGATAGATTTTGTAACAAAGCCATTGAATGAAATGAGATTAATGGAGTGTACGGAATGTGAAATGAGTGCACCGGGAGCATATGATATAGATATTGAGGCAGACGATATTAATGTTACTGATACGGCAACTGTAATATGGGAAATTGCATAAAGAGGAAGATATAAATAGATTAGACGAAAAGCAAGAGGCACCGTTAAAGTGGTAGTGTAAAATAGTTTGTGTTTTTGGTAAAAAATAACTCCTTTTTGGTAAGAATTCAGATATGACAATTCTTATCGAAAAGGAGTATT
>NZ_JBQHWC010000034.1:0-10803 GCF_052064155.1 Blautia sp. HCP3S3_C12
TACTCCTTTTCGATAAGAATTGTCATATCTGAATTCTTACCAAAAAGGAGTTATTTTTTACCAAAAACACAAACTATTTTACACTACCGATAGATTCGTCATATCTTTATCAGTGGAGCATTGTGCCTGGAAGATTAGTTGCTCTTTCCTTGATTTCAGTTCTTCAATTTCTTCCGTAACAGTGGTAAGCTGCTGATTCAATTTTATATGCTGGATGGGATTCAAAATACTGGTTTTTTCTTTTTCTACATTCAGCTCTTTCCGTTCTGTAACTTTAGCTTTGAGTTTCTTTTTAACGGTGTTGTATTTATTCAGTATTGGATTAAAATGATTCATCCAATCATACCTCTGCCGTATCAAAAAACGTACAGCCTTCATCTATTGCTTTTGCGATCAGTTCCTCTGCTTCCTTTTGTGTTGAAACTGTTCCATATGCATGGCTCATTCCCATACATCCTAATCCGATTTCTGATACTTCTAAATCTTTTCCTAAAACTCTTTTATTCATGTTCACTTCTTCCTTATCATCATTAAAAGAGACCTCGTATTGAAGTCCCTATTATTGTTAATCAGTCTAATCCTAATGACTATGATTTATTTTATAACCCAAGACTGTCTATCCATGAACTGATACATGCCTGATAGTCCAGTAATAATGCACGGTCGGTAGCACTACCGTTTTCATTCCCTTTCAAAAGCTGCTTCATCTCCAGGATAATCTCTTTCATACCTTTCCTGTAACGGTATTTCTCCATATATGGGAAGACATCCTCAAGAAACAGCAGGTACTTGGTCAGATCATCTTTTTCCATCATCCGCATGATATTACCGACTGTCTGAAACAGTTTTTTATAATAGCTGACTTCCGTTCCATGCATCAGACATATTTTTTGCAGAGAATCAAGCAAAGTATGGCAGGCTGTGACCGATGGTTTTGTTTCTGAAAGGGCAATCTCTTGAATCAACGGATGCAGGGAAATTGTATGCCGTGTAGTTGCCTGTACAAAACCTGTTTCAATCAGATCATTGATGTCATTTAAGTCAGTTAATCCAAGCCAGTCAGCAAAAATACGGGCGGAAATACCGGCAGGAGGCAGAAAGCAAAGGTTCCGCATGATTTCCTGTTGTTCCACGGATATGGAATAAAGAGAAAACAGAGTGTGGATATGGTTATAGTAAGTAGCCTTGCTGTTTTGCCCGTCTTTGATGGCACTGATTTTATCTCCATTTTCAAGGGATGCCTTTTCTTCCCGTAGCTTTTCCAGTAAGTGTTCCGGAGGTAGAATCCCATTTTCCAGTAGTTTTGCAGCCAGCTCTACTGCAAAGGTATGGCGATGGACGATTTCTATAATCTCTTCCACCAGTGTCTGGTATTCTTCTGCTTCAGAATAAAATGCAGCTGCCAGTTGAAACAGGCTGGCTGGATCCCTGATTTCTTTTAACTGCAGGATACAGTGTCCGTCAAATTTACTTCTGGTCGTGAAAAGAATCCTGCACCGGTATTTCAGAACCACCGGCAGAAAACTGTCCTGCGTGGCAGTGACGTTGAAATTGTCTATGATGAGCAGTGTATCATCTTTCAGAGAACGGAGAAACCGGTTGTGCTTCCGGAAACGTTCTTCTTCCCCATCTTCCGGCAGATCGTCGGTAAAATCCATGTCTGTGACAGCCTGATGTAAATCACCGGCATATTCTACATACAGGATGTTCGTATAATATTTTTTGTATTGCTTTGCATATGCTTTCGCCAGTTCACTCTTTCCAACCCCGGCAATTCCATAGAGAAATACTTTGCTGTTTTCTTCCAGCATTGTATGTAATTCGTCCAGTTCTTCTTCTCTTCCAAGAAAATGGCGGCATGGTCTGGGAACTTCACTGTCCATGATGTAATCCAGAATAACCGGGGAGAGAGAGCCGCCTGCAAGCAGCTTTTGGTTTCTGGTGTCCCGTTTGATAAATTGGCGTTCCATACCAAAGGAGATTAGTTTTGCCAGAAAGAGAAGCCGTGAATCAATCGGCTTGTATAGGGCTGCCAGCTTTTTCTTTTTTGCTTCGGAGATTGTGGCATCCTGCATGAACAGGAGATAAACATCCTGCAGTGCTTTGTTACAGTCGGTCATTAATGGTATAAGATTATGCTGCAGCGTTTCAGCCAGCTTTTCCTGCTTGCTTGGTCTTGCATAGTAAGTGCAGATTTTGGGACTGATCTTCGCCTGTCCGGTCATCCACCGGCAGACCAGCCCATTGTCAAAAGAAAAATCTTTGCTTTCCGGGCTGTCCATAAAATCCTCAAATACTTCATATAAAAATTCAGGCTGGTTCATCTGGTTACTTTCGCTGATATGATTTTTTAAACATGTCATTATGGAGCTAAAATCGCATCGATCCAAACGCAATCCCACCTTTTCGTATCAATTCTGTTTGTATTAGGTACTAAACTTCCTATATAATAACACAAACATATGTTCTGGACAATGGAATTTCAATGATATGAACCAAAATAAATGAGAAACAGTCAATTTACTCTCAATTTCTGCTCAATGAGAAGCCAGAAACTTTCCTGTAGAATGACCACAGAATAAAAAAACAGGGAAGGAGAGGCTTGTGAAACAGAATATAGAATTTGAACGGTGCATTGATTTTCTTGTGCGGATGATAGATAAATATGGCGAAGAGCTGCTCCGGGAACTGGAGGAAGATAAGGAAAACAATGGACAGGAGAAAAAAGAAGAAAATGAAAAGAAAAAAGAAGCGGCAGCTTCCTGAGATGGAAATCGCAGGGCTGCCGTTTTATATATGATTTTAATATATTTTATATCTGCAAATCTTCTCCCAATTTTCAGGGAATCCCATTTGTTTTAATAGTTGTGCCTGTGTTAAATGTGGGCACTGCTTAAGTACTCGCTTGATTAACTGGATAAGAGAGCGTTTGAATGATTTAAAATCATCATTGTTGATGAGATATCTTAGTGAAAGAACTACAGCAAATAAATCGTGTTTACCAAGAGTATAACTCCCCTTTTTCAATGGAATAGAAAGCTTTTGGTGTAGGAGTGTATCAGGGATTGTATCTTGAGTTCGAAAATCATATAATCGTTCTCCATGAGCACATACATTCCGGCACTTTGCAATAATAGTGATAAATTGATGCAATTGTTTTTCTGTATAGCCTGGGAAATGTTTACTGACTTTTACCTGGACATCGTTTGGCATATATTGATAAAAGGCAGAAAGCTGTCCAAATGTAACAGCATTCATTGCAACCCAGAGTGGAACATTACCATATACCTTGGAATAATGGGAAATGTAATTATAATGGGAAGGCATCGAAATACAGTTTTGCATAGAATGAATCAGGCGATTGACAGCTTTTTGGTTTTTCTTTGCAGAATTAAAATTTACAGGGTTTAGATATTCTGCCTGACTTTCACCAAATTTTTCACAGAAGTGATAGGAAATCAAAGATTTCAGATGCCGTTCTACATGAAGAATATACTTTAAAAATAAAGTCCGTAACTCTTCATCAAAATAATAAAATGCAACAATTTCTTCAAATGTAACACCATATAAGTATTTTCCAGAAGGTTTATGTTTGAACAGATTTTTGTATCCGCCAATCAAAGAATAGTAGCTGATATGCTCTAGCGTATGGATGGCAGTTGGAACATCTGAAATGGTTAATTGTTTTTCACTCTGTAATTTTTCAATTTGCTGATCGTATGTAAGAAATTTTTTCTCCATAATATATCACTCCTGTATAGTAAAAAAGGAGCCCACGCATGAGCTCCTCCGGCTACGGGCCCCTCAAGCATCCGTAGCACAACCACTAAAAATACTATACAGGATTGATTTCAGAAAGTCAAACTGTTTTTAGTGGTAGTATTAGTTTATTCATATAAGCGTTAAATATTCGGAAACAAATATTGAAGATAGTTGGAACAAATGATAGAATAAAGTTGGGACAATGAATGCGAGATAATATTGTGAAGAAATAAGAATTGCAGGTGACAGAGGTGAACGTAGAAGCATACGATGTGGATTCGTTGAGAAAGATGGTTAGGATACTTGAATATGAGAACAGATTATTAAAAGATAAATTGAAGAAAGCAAGTATTCCATATGATGAGGTAAATCCTTTCGAAGAAAAAATAGAAAATGCAGAAGAGTATGACCCGGATCAGGGGGAACGTATTGTGAATCCTTCGTTTATTTCAGAAGAGATGGCAATCCGTTTCTTTTCGATGTTTTGGGGAAGAGAAGATGTATATGCCAGATTGAAGCCTTGCAATGCTGGATTACGCTTTACGCAGAAGATTTGCATTCTTTGATTTGAAGCCGGGATTTACCACAGAAGGATTCCGTGCTTATAGAGATAGTCTCGACAATAAAAAGTTTGAGGCACTTGTAGGATGTGTACAGAGCCTTAACGAGAAGATTACAGCGGATGAGTCGCTGGGTGAAGGCTTCTGCATTGGTCATAGCTATTTCTGTAATATGGAACCAGATGAAGTGACTGATGAGAAGCTCCAGAGCATTGTTGAATACGAACTGGTCCTATGTCAAGATTTAGTACAAGTTAAAATGAGAAATTTCTCCCCATTTTAACCTGCCAGAAGCTCAGCCTCAGTGTGCGTTCTTTCATACACTCGTTCGAATTCGTTTGGCGACATATAGTTGCAATGGCTATGAATTCGTTTCGTATTGTAGAAAGCTTCCAGATATTCAAAAATCAACTGGTATGCCTGCTTATAGTCGCGAATTTTAAAGCGATTGAGCCATTCACGTTTGATAATAGAATGAAAGGATTCAATGCATGCATTATCCCACGGAAAAGCTTTCTTCGAATAACTGCGCTGCATATTTTCGGTTGCTTTTTTATATTCCTTTGCAACATATTGGCTGCCACGATCCGAATGGATAATTAATGGTTGATCGATATTTCGGCGAGCTTTGGCTTTGTTTATAGTATCAATCACGTAAGATACTTCCAGTGTTTCTGAAAGCGTCCAGGCTATGATTTTTCTGGAAAATAAATCCATAACACTGGTCAGATAGACAAATCCATCTATTGTCCAGATGTAGGTAATATCTGAACACCAGACTGCATTCGGACGATCAGGATTAAATTGCTCATCAAGGATATTTTGTAATTCAGTGCTGAAATCGGAATCTTTTGTGGTGATCGTCCATGGTTTGCTCCACTGAGCACGGATCCCCATTTGGCGCATATATGTACCAACGGTTCTTTCCGAAATGACTTCACCAGTTTTTCGAAGTTCTACAGTGATTTTCGGAGCACCGTAGTTCTGCTTGGAATCATCATAAATATCCTGTATTTTTGCTTTTACAGCTTTACGACGTTTTTCTGTATCAGAAGGTACGTGGTGGAGCCATGCAAGATATCCTGAGCGAGAGACACCTAAAAATTTCAACATTCCGGAGACGGAAACCCGGCGTCCAGCCTTTTTGGCAGCTTCCGTTTTCTCAGACACTTCAAGATAAATGGCTTCCGTCATTTTCCCAGAATGTTGATTGCTTTTTTTAACACATCAAGTGCATCTTGGGCATCGCGTAATTCACGTCTGAGACGGGCAATTTCCTTCTGCTCATCAGATGCATAATTACCAGAACCACGAACAGGAATATCACCTGATTCCCGGAAGTCTTTCAGCCATTTTGTTAATGTGCTGTATCCGATGCCAAGATTTTCTGCACATCCACGTACTCCGAGATCTTTGTGATCCTGATAGTACTGGACTGCATCAAGTTTAAATTGTTTGTCATGTTGCTTTGCCATATGAGATCCTCCTTCAGCATGCCTCTATTGTATCATGCTTATGTGTATTTGGAATTTCTCATTTTGGCTTGTACTATTTATATTCTAGCACCAAACTAATCCCGATGCTGAAGGAGTATTGGTTTGATGAACCACTGAAGGTCAAAGAATGGAGCGATAACCTAAGGAGTGCTGTTAAGTGATAAGAATTCAGAACATATACTATATGCTTGCCTATGCTTTTCAGGTTCTGAATGAGCAGGGCTATAAGAATATAGCAACGGAAGAATTTGATAATACTGCTGAGCTGTGTGCTGCAATCCTTGCAAGAGGAATCAGCACTCAGGTGAAGCGCGGTCTTGGGAAGGAATACATACCTCAGACTGAGGCTTTATCATCACTTCGCGGAAAACTGGATATTTCTGAATCTATCAAGACACAAACATTTCTGAAGAAGCAGATGATCTGTTCATATGATGATTTTTCCGTGAATTCTGTTATGAATCGGATCATCAAATCCACAGTTCTTCTTCTGTTAAAAGGGGACATATCCAAATCAAGGAAAAAGGAACTGAGGAAACTGATGGTTTCCTTTGAGGACGTGAATGTTATTGATCTTTATTCTGTGAATTGGAATATGCAGTATAACCGTAATAATCAGACATACCGTATGCTAATTTCCATCTGCTATCTTGTATTTAAGGGTTTGTTGCAGACTCAATCCGATGGTACAACGAAGCTGATGGATTTCCTAGATGAGCAAAGAATGTACCGCCTGTATGAGAAATTTATTTTGGAATACTATCGAAAAGAGCATCCGGAGCTGACCGCTAATGCATCTCAGATCCCGTGGCAACTTGATGATGATTTTGGAGACATGCTTCCGGTTATGCAGACAGACATAATGCTGACAAAGGAAGAAAAAACTCTGATTATTGACGCGAAGTATTATGCACATACGACACAACGTCAGTATGATAAAAACACACTTCCTTCCGGAAACCTGTATCAGATATTCACCTATGTAAAGAACAAAGAAGTAGAGCTGGCAGATCAGCCACACAAGGTCGCAGGGATGCTTCTGTATGCAAGGACAGATGAGGAAATCTATCCTGAGAAAGAATACCGTATGAGCGGAAATCAGATTGGAGTGAGAACGTTGAATCTGGACGGAGATTTCGATATGATCAAAAACCAATTGAACGAGATCGCGGAGAAATTCTTCGGGGAAGCTGCGTAGGTGATTGTATGCAGGATAGATATGCCGGTGACATCGGCGATTATGGAAAGATTGGGTTGCTCAAAGCTTTGCAGACTCAGGGATTATCTGTCGGAGTGAACTGGTACCGTGTCGAACCGATGGATACAGAGAAAAAAGCGGATGGCACATATAAGCAGGAAGATGGGAAATATCTAATTCCTGAATATTTACAGGTATGCGATACTCCGCTGGCAGAGCAGCTGACAAAGATCGCAAAGTCGAATAATCGCTCCATCAAGAGCCTGGAAAGAGGAGATTTTATTCCTGATGCAAGATATTATAGTGAACCGATTACTGTTGCCGGACGCGATGAATGGCATAAGAGAGCTCTGGTTTTATTAAAGGGATTGGATATTGTCTTTATGGATCCGGACAACGGTATGCTTGTAAAGTCGGTAGGAAAAAGATCGGCTAAGAGTATAAAGTATACATTTTATGAAGAGGTGGCGGATTATATTAGACAGAAGCAAAGCGTTTTGATATATAACCATCGGAGCAGAAAACAGGAAGATGCTTACTTCCGTGAGCTCAGCGAAAAGCTTGGAGGAATAACCGGGGTGCCAGAATCGAGGATATTGAAAATTACATTTCCGAGATGTTCCGTCAGAGATTATCTGGCGGTTCCTGTATCGGATGTGCATCGAGAAAAAATAAAAGCTGCATTTGTCAGTATGGATCAAGGGATTTGGGGAAATACAGGTATGTGTAGGATACCACGATAAAGGTGATTCGTCATAATGCGGTCATATGACCGCATTTTTCTTGACTTTTTAGGATTCTTGAGTATAATATAAAGTACACGGAGGTATCTGAGTGAGTAATCAAGCAAGCAACGGGCAGATTGTAGCATATCTTGCTGAGGTCAAACGGCTACTGTCTGCAGGAAAATACGATTTTGTTCCAAGAAGAAAAAATATGCAAGCATTGGCGCAACATGGTCTTACTATCACAGATGCAAAAAATGAGATTTTAGGGCTTGTTGTCGGTGATTACTACAAAGGCCCTAAGCAGGATCATGATCCTAATCGTCCTGGAGACATTTGGGAATTCAAAAAAGATATTGATGGAATGCAATTTTATGTAAAAGTAAAAATTGTTCAGGAGAACGGAGAAGATATCCTGAAATGTATTGGATTCCACGAGGACGATTTTGCTTAGGAAAGGAGGTGGCGTCGATGAAGAAATATTGCGAGGAATGTGGAAAAGAAGTCGGGACTAAGGTAGTTTTTAAGAAAGAAACGTATGATGTTTGTGGAGAGCCAATCGAAGTTGATGCCCAGATATTGGTTTGTGCTGAGTGTGGAGAAGAGTTCTATTGTGAGGAATTTGATAACGCCACGCTTATTAATGCATACAACGAATACCGTAGAAAGCATAAGCTTCTGCTGCCAGAGGAAATTAAGAAAATAAGAGAACAGTATGGGCTCAGTCAGAGGAGTTTTGCTAAGCTCTTGAACTGGGGAGATAAGACTATCTGTAGATATGAGAATGGCTCTATCCAGGATAAGGCTCATAATAGTCTTCTTCTATTCTTGCGTGAGCCTGAAAACATGAGGACATATCTGACGGAGAATGAGATTGTCCTTGATGAAAGGCAAAAAGCAAAACTGCTTGATACTGTTGATAAACTTGAGCAAGATACGGAATATCGAGTTGGTAGACGGTTCTTTGATTTGTTTTTCTCCAGAGTTCCTTGTGAGGAAAATGGATTCAAGGGGTTTGATTATGAGAAGCTCTGCGCCATGGTTCTGTTTTTTGCGAATAAGAGCACTGAATTACTAAAAACAAAGCTTATGAAGTTGCTCAACTACTCAGATATGATTTTCTATAAAGAAAATGGAGTATCAATATCTGGCTTGAAATATGCGCATCTGCCTTATGGACCAGTGCCAGATCATTTTGATATGATTCTTGGAAAAATGGCAGCAGATCATATTGCCCACATCGATGTATTTTATGATGGCGGCTATGAAAAACATCAGGTAGTTCCAGAGTGTGATATACCTGAAGGTGTGCTTTCTGATGCAGAGATAGAAGTACTGAACCGTATATACGAGAAGTTTAAGACCTTTGGATCAGTGGAGATTTCCGACTACTCACATAAGGAGAAGGGATATAAAGCCACAAAGACGGGAGAGACTATTTCCTATGCATACGCAATGGATATTCAATTGAATTGATGTAAATAAAAAGTTGAAGCAGCGGCCTCCGGCGATGAACCGGTAAGCCGCTATTTTTTTCAGTCTTTTTTGTAAAAATTGGTTTCGTAGCCGTCGGCGCGGAGAAGGATGTCCGGCATCCAGTCCGGAGATCTGCCCATCTGCTTGCAAATCACACTCAGGTCAACATCAGGGCTGCATTCGATAATCAGCTCATCATGAACATGACCGACGATGAAGCAGTGCCGGAGAGTTTTCATAGCGTAGCAGAGGATGTCGCGGCTGACGGCCTGGACGATATTCTCCACGAACTTTGGACCGTAGGATTCGATACGTTCCCACTTCTTTGTGGAGCCGACTCCTTCATAGGTTACAGATTCGCCACCATACTGGTTTTCTCCGATACGGGGCTTAACGTAGGAGAGCAGGCGGCCTGACGGAAGTTTGATGAAGAGCATACCGCTTTTATAAAAGAAGCGGATCCCGCGCACTTCAGTCTGGATGCGCTGCGTGATCGTAGTCTTGACCGCACGGTCGATGTCCCACCAGAAGGCGGTGATCATCGGGTTGGAGTTCCGCCAGGAGTTGACCAGCGGCTGGAGCTCTTCCTCGGTCAGTCCCATATCTAAGGCTCCCATCGACTTCAAGGCACCGACGCTGCCGCCGTATCCGAGAGCCAATTCTGCGATTTTTCCCTTCTGACGGAGATGACCGTTAATCCCATGCTTTTCAACCGGAACGCCGAACATCTGACTGGCAGAGGCACAATAGATATCTTTGCCTTCCGCAAATACCTTAGAGCGCCAGGTCTCACCGGCAAGATAGGCCAGCACTCTGGCTTCGATGGCAGAGAAGTCGCTGACAATAAACTTGTATCCGGGACGGGGCACAAAGGCTGTCCGGATCAGTTGTGACAGCGTGTCTGGAATATCATCATAGAGCAGCTGCACAGTATCATAATCGCCGGCTTTCACAATGGCTCTGGCTTCTGCAAGATCCGGCATGTGGTTCTGCGGAAGGTTCTGTAACTGAATCAATTTGCCTGCCCATCTGCCAGAGCGGTTGGCTCCGTAGAACTGGAACATGCCGTGGGCTCTGCCATCCTTGCAGACAGCATTCTGCATGGCCTGGTATTTCTTCACGGATGATTTTGCCAGCTGAAGGCGGAGCCGAAGCGCTTCTTCCACCTGACCGTCAGTATCGCCGATCAGCTTTGCTACATCCTTCTTTCCGAGTGATTCTGCTTCCACGCCGTTCTCAGAGAGCCAGGCCTTCATCTGAACCACACTGTTCGGATTCTCTACGCCAGTGATATCCTGCATGGTTTCAGAGAGGACAGCTTTGGAACGTTCATCAAAGTTTATAGCGTTTTCCACCACATCCATATCTAGGGCGATTCCTCTGTCGTTGATCTCCTGATCGAGATGATATTCATCCCAGATGAAGTCCGGGATCGGGTATTTCGACAGGCGCTTCTGTATTGCCATTTCAACTTCCACATCATGTTTATTGTAGGATTTGAATAACTGCGCGTCGCATTCTCGTTACTTTCAGTGATGAGTTAGACGCGCAAATTTTTTTACTAAACAACAGAACAAATGTTTACA
>NZ_JBQHWC010000035.1:0-4789 GCF_052064155.1 Blautia sp. HCP3S3_C12
GTTCATAGTGAAAGCTCCTTCCCGTGATAGCTATCTATATACTACCACAAAAACTTTCAAGCTTCACTGACATCTATCCTAACACACAGGGCATCCGGAATCATGTCAATCGTAAATTTTCTTTGAACAACCCCGATTCTATTGTCAATCCCGCATCCTAATCTCAATCCGACCATCCTTGAAAACAACAATCTGCTCAATTCCAGCACAGGTTTCTTCATCAGAAGCGCCTATCTTATTCTCAATCAACTCAAGCAGTTGATCTTCCTTCAATATGATATTTCTACAGTCACCCCCGCCCTTACGGCCTTTGCGATCCCAGGTTTTATATTCACCCCTGGCATTTTTTCTGCTGTTTCTCACATAGGGCTTGCCGCAATCCCCACAGATCACTTTCCCTTTCAGAAAATGGGAGTTCTTATTGCAGCGTGTTGTTTTCGGAGTTGCAAGGACCTCCTGAACCTTCTCCCACAGCTCTCTGCTCACAATTCCCTCGTGGTCGGCCTCCAGGTAGTACGTTCTGTACTCTGCGCCCGGCTCAGGTCTGTGTGTGAGTAAGTCGACATGGGGTGCTTTCTGTAGCTGGCGGTCACCTTTATAAATCTCGTTTCGGAGAATCCCTTCGATTACTGAAACGCTAAGCCTATCGCATCCGCGCAGAGTCTTGAACCCCTGCTGTTCCAGCTCACCCGCAATCTTTCTTATCGACTTCCCCTTGGCGTATTCCTCGAAAATAAACTGTATCGCCCATGCGTCCTTATTCGGTGTGAGGACACCGTCAATCTCGTCATAGCCAAGGACCCGATTATTTCCAAGATGCCGTATTCCTTTCTCAGCCAGCTTCTCGTAGGTCCACCTGAAGTGCTATACTAACGTTGTAACAGTAGTGGCTAATAAGATATAATCAATCTATCAAAGAACTGCAAACATGATTTCACATATGTAGATGATATCGTAGAAGGCGTAAAACGCGTGATGCAGGGCGCCCCTGAGAAAAAGAACGGGGAGGACGGGCTTCCCATTCCTCCCTACGCGGTTTATAACATCGGAAACAACCACCCGGAAAATCTTCTGGATTTCGTGACCATCCTCCAGGAGGAGCTGATTCGCGCTGAGGTTCTTCCTGCTGACTATGATTTCGAAGCACACAAAAAGCTTGTCCCCATGCAGCCTGGCGATGTTCCGGTCACCTATTCTGACACCACTGCGCTGGAAAGGGATTTCGGCTTCAAGCCTGCGACCTCCCTCCGGGAAGGACTGCGCCGGTTCGCACAGCGGTACAAGGAATTTTATAACGTGTAGAAAAAGAACAAACTGTACAGAACATTTTACTCTGCTGCCGCACTCTTTGTGAAATAGATTCGTCCTATAAAATAACTCGCCATGCTATGGAAAATCATATATAATAAGACAAAAATGTACAGAAAGAGAGCAGTATGAAAAAAAATTACAGAAAAGGGTTCACTCTGGTGGAACTTGTAGTTGTAGTGGCTATCCTTGGTATTCTGGTGGCGGTGGTAACTCCTGTGTTTTCCGGTTATATAGAAAAAAGCCGGGAAACTACTGACCTTTCAAACGTGAGAACAGCTTACTCAGAGGTGATGCTTGCCGTAATGGAGCAGGATACCAGTTCACCTCTATACACAGCAAATGGAACATATCTGAGTATCGTACCACTGAAACAGGCAAAGGATGGTTGGGCATTAGACCAGAAAAAACTTGTCATTGCAGGAGTCAGTTCTTCTGACAGTGTACATTGGCTTAACAAGCCACGTGCAAAAGGACATTGTAAGGTTTATTATATGGACGGTTCCGTTTTTTTTAACTGGAGCAGTGAAAATCATATCAATTCCATATCTGCCGCAGATTTTCTGACAAAGGAGGTTTTGGACGTCATTCTGAGCGGAGGCAGTGAATATCGATATACAGTCCTCAATTCTAACGAACATTACGATCAGAATGGCGGAACCCAAAAATTCACGGATTATGCCAAAAAACACGGTTTTGATCTGAATGACTATGGGGCTAAGACCTGGCAGATTTATGTTAAAGAAAGTGATTCTTCAACAGATATCCTCTCAAAGCCGGCCATCTATTGGAGCAGTGTAGATATCACAGGTTCTAATGTGCTTGGAAAAAAAGTTCCGGTTATGGGGTATCGTGATGGTAAATATGATGTGTATTATGCCGAAGTTGTAGAGTACAATACCGGAACGGCAAATAAATATCATTCATTGAAAAATAATTTTGCGAATGTGACAAATGCTGGTGGCTCTGCAACTTTTCAATTTAACAACTACACAGAAGCTAAGAAGGTATATGACAAGCTCCTGGAAGCATATGAAAAGAGGGGCGAAGTTACTTCCGATGATATATCGGAGAATGGATTAAACTAGGGAAAGTGCTTCTCCCAGATTCAGGCAGGCAGCATGCGCATAGCTGCCTATTCCTTTCACCATTCCACTTTTTTGATAAACTCCACAAATTCCTGCTGGGGAAGTGGTCTGGAAAAATAATATCCCTGAATGAAATCGCAGCCCATTTCTTCAAACTGCTTCAAAACCTCTTCGGTTTCCACACCCCTCCACCACGATTTCCATCCCGATTTCCTTCAACAGGCGGATGTTGTATTTCAGGATTGCTCTGATCTTGCTGTCAAAAACCTTATCCGTCATGCTCTTGTCTATCTTAACGATACGAAAAGGCAGAGAAATAATTCTGCTGAGATTGGAGTAACCTGTACCGTAATCATCCAGAGAAAAAGCAATGCCCTGTTCCGAAAGCGCCCGGATATTCTCTTCCACAACGTCCTGAGTCGTATTCGCAGCCGTCTCCGTTATCTCCAGATTGATCTGTTCCGGCTTGAGATTGTATTTTTTCAGATAATAAAGCACTTTATCCGTCAGATCCATCTGCATGCACTGCTTCATGGACAAATTCAGCTCTATATATTCGATCCGAATCCTGTGCCAGGAACCAGACGTTATATGCCTCTGACCATAAGTCGAAAATCGTGGTGAGCAATACATTCAGATAAAGTGCCATCAGCAGTTCATTCGTCCTGCTCCCCTGAACTTTTCGTTGAAACAGGATCGCAATCATGAGGACCATAATGAGAATCGCGGATAAATCAAAGTATAGTAACAGTGCCCGGTAGGAACTCCATACACACTTCGTATTGGGTAGATGAATGGATCGGGACTAACCATACAAGGTCACTAAATTCCGATGCTAAAATATGTATATTTTTGGGCAAAATAACTAAAGCCAATTCCCAGAAATAGAATCCAGAAATCAGCCATAAACGCAAAAAAGCCCAGCAGTCTACATTTGATGTGTAGTCTACTGGACTTGCTAATTTTTCCGTTATTCAGTTCAATGATTATGATGAGTTGGACCTATTATACATTAAGAAGAAACTCCTTTATTTCGCTACGTCAAATTCCGATCCGGATGTCTTCACCGCATCGTTTAGTTCAAAAATGATCACATGGATATCAGGACATAGTATTCCCGCAACACGGTAGGAGCCCTCTGAATCCCAGTCACGGTGACAGCCAAAATTTAAACCAAATCAAGTAAGTCCAACTTTCGGTGATGCGTTGACTGTATGTACTTCTATACCGGAGGAATAATCTTTCTACGGACTTTCGCACTTCTATATATATATTTTTCAGATGCTATTACACTTTTTCAATTATGCATTGATGCTTTTTACTTTTCTTGTCATAATTAATTCCTACAAGCAAAATATCACCGGTATAATCTGAAATCGAGGATGGGTATTTTCTGTCTTTAATCTGCTGTATTGCCGTTTGCACTTTCTGGTTCCATTTCAATTCAACAACCAATGCAGGATAAACACTTTTATATTCAGGCTTAGGGATAAAAATAAAATCTGCAAATCCGCGTCCGGTAGGAAATTCACGAACCGGTTTAAAATAATACTGCATGGTTCCCAGATAGGCAATGGTTAATACGCTGCTTAATGAATTTTCATCATGATACCTGATGACAGAAGCGTATTCATTATGAATTTTCTCAATTTGTGCAGCAACTGTTTCGTTATCCATATCCAGCGTTGCATCAAGTAAAGTCTCTGATTCTTGTTGGAACATAAGCATTTCATTCCATGACTTACTTTTTACAGCATTAGTCAGTTCCTGGCGGATTTCTTCATTGGGAACAAAAGCAATTTTTTCTGTCTGATCATATCCAAGATATCCCAGATGGATCATATAAGTCAGTACATCATCCTTACTTTGAATATTAACAGTGTCATTTTTGAATGTTGCTGTATTAACTTTGACGGATGAGCCGGAAAGCATTTCTATGATCGCTGTTTTCAAACCATCATAATTCATGTTGATAAAAGGCACAATCGCTTCATAAGAGGCTGTTTCCGACCAGTAACTCTTATATTCTCCCTTCAGCATTACGCTGACAACAGCTCTGGGATTATAGACCTGGTAATCTTTCAGCAGATATCCATCATACCATTTCTTTACCTTATCAAAATCCTTATGGTACTTATTTGACAGCTTTTGTACTTCAGCTTCCGTAAATCCGATATACTGCGCCAGAATACTTGGACTTACCATGGTAAATTCATCAAAATTGTTTAAGGCAGACTGAGTTTTTTCCTTTTTAATCGGTAAAATACCTGTAAGATATGCAAGCTGAATATACTTTGTAGGCTCTGTCCCTTTGAAAATACCACGTAAGAAGCGGATATACTCATTCTGGATATCCTCTTTTGTAGCTTCATCACGAATCAGAACATCCCATT
>NZ_JBQHWC010000036.1:0-4247 GCF_052064155.1 Blautia sp. HCP3S3_C12
TAAGCATATTTGCAGTAACAGATTTTCCAAATCTTCTTGGACGACTATTGCATATAAAAGCATCTGTTGACCCCAGAACACTGTTTGTATAATTGAGGATTCCACTTTTATCAACATAGATCCTTGCATTCAAAGCTGCCTGAAATGCCAGATTATCAGGATTAACAAACATTCCCATATTGACACACATCCATTTCTTTAATAATTGCAAAAAAGGTTTCAAATTATCAGAACTCTTGATGAGATAATGATAACATGAAACCTTTTTTGCGTAAAGCGGTATATTGGATTTGCATCATGGGGACCGCTTCATATTTTATTTTTATGCACATCATAGGGCCTGACATTGTGGTCTTGTAAAAGGCTCATAGTTTGTCACTGTCCAGTAGAAGGCAGATGTTGCAGAACTATACTTCAGTCTGGAATGCTTCACCAGGTTGAGGAGACGGTAAATAGCAATCTTAACTTCGATATGTTGATTAGAACAACTTTTATGATTTCTTTAGAGAACTTTAAGGACGTGTTTATTCATTTTATTCGTACCTCATAGGGTCTGACCCTTGTAGCGTCTTCATGTAAAATCATGCATAAGTTTTATTTCTCTTGTACCCAAAATGTACCCAGCGGCTTTAATAGCGGTTTTCGAAGAAGCAGTCTGCAATATAATCTGGAGACTCTGCCCAAAGACCGTTTTCCGTGTTCTGCAGTGTCTTATAGGTATTGGAATGATAGAACTGTCCCAATGCCTCTATGAAATCAATTTTCCTTGCTTCTTTAATAATATCAACGACTGCCCGGATCTGAATGAACACGTTCATCGTGATATCTTTCCCATTAAAGGTATATATCTCACTCATACCGATCCCTCCCAACAAATCTCAAATATTCCAGTGCCTTTTTTGTGTGAAATGATACCTGGTTATTTACCTTATTGTATCGAAGTCTGTTTACAGCTTCCTCCGCATTAAGGATTCCCGCAATGTAAAGCTGAACTGTCTCCATGGTATTATCATCCGCCACCGGACCAATCACAACATCGTAGTCATACTGCAATCCGCCTCTGGATCGGTTCTCTTTGATAAACTCCAACCATTCTATACTCAGGGAATCAAATCTCTTAATTTTCAGTTCCTCATTCTCTGCAAACAAGAACTTCATCACATAATAATCCTTGGAATGATTACGAAGGCTAAGACGGTACGCCCATTCTCTTGCCTGTTCTTCAAGGATCGTTGTATAAAAACCTGTTCCAAAGTCACGCTTGTTGTGTGATTTATTCAACTGAATCTCCGTAAAATCCACGTCCGTTCCATGGAACAGAATCAGGTCGTGCTTATCGTCCTGGATCTCTTTATAAATGAATTCCATAACCTCATCCATTGATACCTGATGCAAATATTCATGCTGAAGAATAATTTTTTCAAAGATCTGATGACGATGAAACAACTCATACGTTGCATCAACTGTCATATGATTCTGCGTGGCATATTCCTCCACCGCTGAAACAGATAGCATCTCTGTATCTGATTGTAAGCTCATGTAAAATCACCCCCTTTTCTCGATTTGCAAACGCTCTTTTCTTGCTTGCTTTTGGAATTATATTATTAATTATATTATTTAAGATAAGTCCCTGCAAGATTAATCGGTAAAATACCTGTCAGATATGCAAGCTGAACATACTTTGTAGGTTCTGTCCCTTTGAAAATACCACGTAAGAAGCGGATATACTCATTCTGGATATCCTCTTTTGTAGCTTCATCACGAATCAGAACATCCCATTCATCAATAATCACAATAAACTTTCTGCCAGTTACAGTATTGATCCGTGCCAGTGTCTCTGCCAGGGAATGATTTTCTTCCGGAAGTACATCAGGATAATATTCTTTCAATTCTGAAATCTTTTGTCTGACTGATTTCCAGCCTGGAAAACATTTCTTCTGAATTGCATCCTTTGCTGTAATACGCTGTAAGCATATTTGCAGTAACAGATTTTCCAAATCTTCTTGGACGACTATTGCATATAAAAGCATCTGTTGACCCCAGAACACTGTTTGTATATTTCATTAATAATTGCAAAAAAGGTTTCAAATTATCAGAACTCTTGATGAGATAATGATAACATGAAACCTTTTTTGCGTAAAGCGGTATATTGGATTTGCATCATGGGGACCGCTTCATATTTTATTTTTATGCACATCATAGGGCCTGACATTGTGGTCTTGTAAAAGGCTCATAGTTTGTCACTGTCCAGCAGAAGGCAGATGTTGCAGAATTATACTTCAGTCTGGAATGCTTCATCAGGTTGAGGAGACGGTAAATAGCAATCTTAACTTCGATATGTTGATTAGAACAACTTTTATGATTTCTTTAGAGAACTTTAAGGACGTGTTTATTCATTTTATTCGTACCTTATAGGGTCTGACCCTTTTGGTCCTACAACAATAAAAAAAGCGCGGGGATGGGTTTTTAGTTGTTTGGTGGTGTTTGGATTGATAGTTGCATAGGAAGCACAAATAAACCCACACAGCCCAATCAAGCAGGTAAGTAAAAAATTCGGGGTGTTTGGTTTCCAAGGAAATGACACCGGTACAGTTATCGTTTTAAAAGTGCATTCAATAAAAAATCTTTTTCCTTTACTCCAAATATGACTACTGTAATGATTGCTGTCAGCCACCTGATATACCAATTATTTATAAATAAGTAGAATGCCAAAACTGAAACGATGATAACTATCAATGGGTAAACATAGCGCTTTAAGCCAAACACTTTTGAATTAATCTTTCTCGCATACCTATAATGCAAAATTAAGGAAAGAATATATGAAATTAAAGTTGTATACGCTGCTCCAACATAACCCCATATATAAATAAATACAATGTTCAGTAGAATATTAGATACCGCCGCAATTGTTGTGTTTATTGATATGAAAACAGTTTTCTTGTAATAGTGTTCAACATTTACATACATTGTATAGATAAAAATGAAATAGTTTGCCAGAACGATAGGCGGGATTATCTTTATCCCTTCCCAGTAAGCTTTTGTCGATAATAGTTTTACTATCTCAGGACCGACTAGAATAACACCTATCATGGCAACGCTCATAAACTCAACATATTTTTCAGCAAATGCATTTATGGAATTATAATCCCTTTCATTCATTTTCCTAGTAAAAAATGGTACCCAAATTCCATCAAAAGCTGTCGTTATTACTATAGCAATCATACTGAAATTATAGATAAGTCCATAAATACCGGTTTCCTCAGAACTCCGAATCATTGTGATCATTGTTCTATCTGATTGTGAAAGAATATTTAGGACTATGCCATGAAGTACTAGTGGTACCGAAATTCTTAATCCATATTGGAGATATTCCTTATTAAATCTAACTTTTGTACCTTTAAAAGAGTATAAAAGAGCCATCAAGCCAAATAATAAAGTAATAATAGCGTTAGGAACAATTCTTCCAAAATATAGTTCTGATGACAGTACTTTTTTTATCAAAAAAATAGAAACAATTGTAGATAACAGATTTGGAAGAACCATTAATGCCGTTCTTGCTTTGTACTGATAATTCATCATAAAAAACATAGATACATTTTCTATGATTGCAGTTGCGAGAGCTTGTATTAAACAAAGTATCAGTATTGATAAACTAAGGTTTATTGGAGCAATAAACGATATAACTATTACAATTAAAGAAAACAAACACCCAAATAAACAAGTAAATGTTGTAATAACAGAAAGAAAATCTTTGGTATGTTCTTTGTAATCAACAAACGATGCCCTTACAGCCATATAAAGTGCAAGACTCATAAACATCATCAGAATAGACACCCATGAATTATAAGTCGTAACAATCCCATAATCGGAAACACTTAATATTCTAGTAAAAATAGGAACTGTGATAAACCCAATTCCTTTATTGAACAACGTTCCAACAAGATAAAACGTACTGGCTTTTTTTAAATTTGATTTTCTTTCCATCGCTTTTATACTACTTTCTATATTTTTCGATAACGCAATGCGCGAATTCCAGTGGGTTATCTTTGAAACTATAGAACTCCATTATTTGTTCTGGTTCTAAGTCAAACCACTTCGATTCTTCCATTGCATCAATAGTTTCTTTGTTGAACCTATATTTAATTACCTTCGCTGGCCCCCCCAGCCTGTCCGAAAACCTTATTTTTAGGCATAAATTTAGCCCCTTTCCTTCATCTGTGACATTGAAAACTGAATAAAATACACAG
>NZ_JBQHWC010000037.1:0-2591 GCF_052064155.1 Blautia sp. HCP3S3_C12
TTCATAACAACCATCCTTTCGTTGATGAGAATAGTATATCACATATTTAGTTTAAAATATATGGTACTTATTTAATTTATGTTATACTAGTGGGTTTATCCTTTAACAATGGAAATTGGATGTACATCTGTACAACTTTAAAAATTTGGACACTTGCAACGGTTGTTCTATATCCTCTTGCAGGTATTATAATAATCAATTGTCTCAATATAGCTTTATGGGATATTTTAAATAAAATTTTCTTAATTATGATATTAGGTGGTATGGTAGTTTCGATTTACATTATCGGGAAAAAATACGAATAATTAAATTTTCGATTACCGTTATGGATAGTACTAATTTACAACATTCTTCACGGGAAATATGGCATGCAGCAGAAGAGATTGTGTCAAAAGAATTAGTGTATATTTAAAGTGTGGAAAGCTCCTTCGGGAGCTTTTTGCTGATTATAAAGAAAGTATATAGAAAATACATTAATCATGTGGTATGATTTGAACTGAAGTTACAGAATTACGTTAATCGTGCCATATGGTTTGATTATAAAAGCAAAGATAAAAACGCAACGTACATCTTTGATGTGCCAGAGCCGGTAGGTAGCCCGGCCGTCCTATATAAATAGGGTAAGTAACCTGCCCCTCCGGGTTGTCCATTCTTTGTTCAATCAATTTTAGGAGGGATTCTTATGGACAAAGTAAATGGAAAGCTGACAGTATTTTTTGAAGAGCCGTTTTGGGTGGGAATCTTTGAACGCATCGAAGATGGTAAATTATCTGTGGCAAAGGTAACATTTGGTGCAGAGCCAAAAGATTATGAAGTACAGGAATATATTCAAAAGTGCTATTTCAGTTTGAAATTCAGTCCGGTTGTTGAAACTGTTGTAAAGGATATCAAAAGAAATCCGAAACGGATGCAGCGGGAAGCAAAGAAACAGATGCTGGAAATAGGCATTGGTACAAAATCGCAACAGGCGTTGAAATTACAGCAGGAACAGAACAAGCAGGAACGCAAAGAGAAAAGACGCAAGAAAAAAGAGGCAGAAGAGCAGCGAATGTTTGAACTGAAACAGCGAAAGAAAAGAGAAAAGCGTAAGGGACATTAAAGTCCCTTGGGCTTTTACTCAAATCGGGATAATTGTTGAATGAGATTTTTGAGATTACCGAGGGAACAGTATGAAAAAATGCAAATACTGTGGCAAAGAGCTAAATGACTATTCTGAATTTTGTAACAGTGAATGTGAAAATTGTTATGAAAAGATGGTGTATAAAGACAGCCATAAAATTAAGTATTTTACCTTAGTATTATTGGGGGGGCTTTTGGGTTATGTTTTATGGCATTATTTCTAACAATAACGTTTTCATAATAGGAATTGGAATTACGACAATGGGCATAGATATCGTTTTACTACCATTTGCTACTCCTGAAACAAATGCTCTTTTAGGATACCGGAAGTCAAAACTTCTAGGAAGAATGTTGGGTATATTACTTATAGCAGTTGGAATATGGGTGGGATTTATTTGATGATAAAGTCCATTTACAGAAATTGATGTTTGGGGTGATGAAAATGTACTTCACAGATGAGAAAGATTACATTATGCGAATGATAAAAGAAATGGTAAGGGTATTATTTTCTTTAGTATTTGGGAAAAAATATGTTTCTGTTGAGCTTGAAAAAGAAAATAAATATGAAGTATCAGGAAAAAAACTGAAAAGTTTTTTGGATATGATTGATTTAGGACAAATTAATGAAGCAGAAAACATACTTTTAGATAACATTGATTATACAAATAAAGAGGAGGTAATGGCAGCTGCTCTTTTTTACCAATACCTTAGTGAGAAGGATAATGAATTCTTGGAGAACAATAATTATACAAAAGAAGAAGTACTTTCAGGATTTAAACAATTACTTATACAGTCTGGATATAAGGAGTTGTTTTATTTGATCAAAGATGATAATGAATGGTAATATAATTTTAGTCAACTTTTAGACAACTTACAGAGCGGAATATAAAATTGGCGTATGGAAGTTTTGATTTCCATACGCCTTTTTGAAAGGAGTTTATTTTTGAACAAGAGATTTGTAAGAGTATATTATCTACTCGAAGATGATTACAATTCCATATCATAGGACTTTTTCTTAGCCCAAGCAGGCTGATTTCGCCGCATCTCCTGTTTCCTCTGACATTCAAGTTCCCAGGCACGATGGGAGAAGACATCAGGATCTTCAACATTCAGATAATCCACTTCATTGGCGGCAATATCACGGCGGTGATAGTCATAATATTTACCAAAAGTTCCTTTAAGCTGTTCAATCAGCTTATCCCGGAAAGCAGGACGTATCTGGATTCTGGTATCCAACAATTCTGTGTATTGTTCCGGATCAGGATGAAATTTTTCTTCTCGGAAAGCAGCGGCGTCTTTTTTAAGCTGCTTTTTAAGGGAGATGTCCTGAGAATCCAGGATATCAAGATTGCTATTCATCTGGTCATATTTTTTGGATAGATTGAGGGTGTAAAAATTCTTGTGTCTATGGAAAGTAAATCTTTCTGATAAGAAATAGATATGTAAAATTTTGCTGTCGAATTAATGATTAT
>NZ_JBQHWC010000038.1:0-2534 GCF_052064155.1 Blautia sp. HCP3S3_C12
TGCAATTTTAATTTATATTGAACGCTCACAAGAGCATATCAATCTTTTTCTCATCAGATTAGATTATCCGAGTTTTCGGACAGTCTCCCCCACTATTGCGTAAGGAGGAACATCTTTTGTTACAACACTACCAGCTCCTATAACCGCTCCATTGCCAATACTATGACAACCACTTGTTATCTTGGCATCGCTTCCACACCACACATCATTTCCGATATTTAGAGTATATCTTGGGACATCTTCTACATCATAGCCAAACATTTTCCTATAAAAAATAGGAGATGTACTAAACGTTGAAATTGGATGATTTGCTCCAAAATAACTGACACCTGAGCCAAATGAACAGTATCGTCCAACTGTTACTTTCCCTGCGTTAGCATAGTTAAAGTTTGTTGTAAAGCAACCATAAGAATAAAGGCTAACATCAATATTCCAGTTTTCCTTATAATATGTTCTTATTGAACTAGATTGCATTTCACCGCCTTCTTTTTTTAATAGCCATGGCAGGAATATGTGTTTTCCAAACAAAGGAATACTTATCAAATCAAATAATTTCATATTTATTTTCTCATTTCTCAAAAGATGTTTTCATATATACAGTTACTATCAAAGAGTCAAACAAACAACAAACTTCTGTACAGTATGGATAAATCATCCTAAAATCCTATGTTTCAAATAGCTAAGTTTTGCTCGTTTTCCATGAATATCCCATAATGGAGTCCATTCTCCACATTGGCGATCACACCAGGCTTCATACTTTCCGTTCGTGCCAAGCCAAATAGGATTAGATATAAACTGTTCTAAGCATTCTCCAAGACCTTCAAATGTAGGTTTGTAATCATACTTTCCTCTTACAGTTTCAATCTTGGTATTATCAAATTCTCTATTAAAAAGTCTGTCGTATTTAATCTGCCACTTATTCCATACAGTTATTAAACCATCGGAGTTTTCAACAAGTTTGACTTTTGGTTTCTTCCCAGTGATTTCTTCTATCTTCTTACAGTAGAATTCTAAAATTTCTCCCCAGGTATGGCTTTCATCAGTTGTGATATGAAAAGCCTGTCCATATGCCTTTTTGTTACCGATTAGTTGAACTATTGCTCCTGCAACATCAGGTCCATAAGTCAGAGATGTCTTCTTAGATGCTATGTCTTTAGGAAATACGATAGTTCTTCCCGCCAACGCTCTTCTTAACCAGTTTTCTTTCTCATACACCCCTAATTGAATACGATTGGAGTTGTATGTGATATAAGGTCTAATAATTGTCCAGTTCGTTCTACCGGTTTCTCTTAGAAGGTTTTCTTCTCTACCTTTTGCCATTCCGTATTCATCGATGGAAAGATATTCTGGATCGGTACATACGTCTACCAATCTGGGAGAATCCTCAGTAATACGGGCATTTGAATCAGCATAGCAACGGGATGAGCTGAAGAAAAAATACTGGTTTGTATGATCGAGAAGAGTCGGCAGTCTTTCCTTCAACTCTTCTGTGCTATAAACCATGAAATCAATGATTGAATCGTACTTCCTATTCATCAAGGAAGAAAAGAATTCTGAATCTTTCGCGTTCCCTTGAATGTATGTTATGTTCTCTTTATTCTCCTTTTTGGATCTGGATGTTACGAACAACATGTTATCTTTTGATAAGAGTTTTACCAAAGGAACGCCCATAGCACCAGTTCCGCCTAATATTAAAATATTCATTTTATTTTCCTATCATCTGTTTTACTTTACTAACACCTTTGTCACCTAAAATTCCTTTAACAAATTGTTTTGTCCTTTTTTCTACCAATCCTTGTCCTGACACAACTGCTTCCCTAATCATTGTTAAAGCTTTATCCTCATCTTCACTATTTGTAAAAATTTCTAATACTACCGGTTTATCATAGAGATCAGGAGCAATAAAATATTCTTTTATATTGAGGTATTCTTCTTTAGTAGATGCGGACAAATAAACGAATCCCAAATCTTCAACATAGTGCTTTACAAGTTGATTAGACTTATTTCCATAATGACCGGCTGCTGCTATATATTTATCTGTCTCTTCTCCAAAAAGGTGTCCAGGATTCCCTGTTAATTTAAACTCAGTACCTTTTCCATTGTTAACCAATAAGATACGCACATTATTCCCAACATGTCTATTTCCTAAAGAGTTTAAATCGTAAAAGAAAGCCAAATCACCTAAAACACAAAAATAGAGTTTATTTGAATCGGATAATGAAGCACCAATTAATGATGACATGCTACCATCAATGCCAAATCCCCCTACATTTGAGTATCCTAGTACACTATTTGGAACATCAAAAAAGTTCCAAAACCTTAAAGAGTTTTGAATGCCCAGGTGTAAGGAAGATTTTTCAGGCAAAAATTCTGCTGTTTGTGAAGCTACCCAAGCGTTTGAAAAGGGCATACTATCAAGCTTATTAGAAACGGCATTTTTTACTAGGTAGTGTAAAATAGTTTGTGTTTTTGGTAAAAAATAACTCCTTTTTGGTAAGAATTCAGATATGACAATTCTTATCGAAAAGGAGTAT
>NZ_JBQHWC010000039.1:0-2276 GCF_052064155.1 Blautia sp. HCP3S3_C12
TTAGGTCAGTTTACAAGGAACTACACGCAGACCGTGAAACGGGCTGCTGACAACAAACGGCGCTATGCTCCCGGCTGGGTGCATAGCACCTGTTTGTTGCGGGGGTTTCCAAAGGGGGCAGCGCCCCATTTGGCACACGACTTTGCGGAGCAAAGTGTAGTGTGTTATACGCTCTGTCGGCGTTGCCCTGAAAATACCGTTGCCGCCGGGGAGGGCAAGGGCATTTGACGCGGCAGGAAAGCAGGGCTTTGTTTGGGGCTGGTAAGCCGGAAACAAAGGGCTGATTTCAGCAGCAGACAGGGCGTATTATGAAAGCCCCCGTCCCTCGTCCTCCGCCCCCGGCCTATGGGACAAAAAGTCCCAAAGCTCTGGACACCGTGACCAGATGTGTGGCCACACTCCGGGAAAAGTAGCAGGACGGCAGGAAACCGTCAAGGCTGAAATGAATGGGCTGACGCCCGGCCTTGACCGTTCCCCGCCGCCCCGCTGGATGGGTGGACAAGGTGGCCAATCCCTAAAAGTGTTTGGCCGCACTCGTTCATTTTGGGGCCTTTCTTCTCCCAAAATTGAAATGGGCGGGAAAGCCCTAAAATGGCTTTCCCGCCTTGATTACCCATTAGCAAAGACGGGCGAGACTGTCAACGGCGGCGCTGAAAGCGCCGTTCATCTTGACCGTTGACTGGCTCGCCTGGCTTTGCTACTGCCCGTAAGAGATGGAAAAACAAGATGGAAAACAAGGTTAAAAATGGTTGACAAGTCTATCGGATGTGTGTTATACTGTGCGACAGTTTGAGATTGGAAGGAGGCTTACGTGTGTTAATTTGTGTACGCTAATAAGCAATAAAAAGTAGAAGTACCTTTCCACATGATGGTGGGCTTTTTTTGCGTGCGTATGCAAAGGAACACGTAGGTTTGACACGAGCAGTCTTTGAACTGTATCGTGGTGTTTTTTCGTGCTTTGTTGTTATGCAGGCGTCTGCCCTCTCTGTGGGACAACGCCTGCTTTTTATTGCAGAAACAAAGGAACAATGCAATAAAAAAGGAGGTTCGCATTATGACCCAAAACAACAATTCATGGAGAAAAACTTATTTTACACTTCTTGCCGGACAAGCAATATCCTTTATTAGCAGCGGTATTTTGCAAATGGCCATTATCTTTTATTTGGTTGCGAAAACTAATTCTGCAATCATATTGACGGCGGCAACACTGATTGGATTTTTGCCGCAAGCCTGTTTAGGCCCGTTTGCAGGTGCTTTTGTTGACCGGCACAGCCGTAAAAGCGTAATGATTGGTGCGGATTTGATAATTGCCGCCGCTGGCGGTATTCTGGCGCTGGTGGCGTTTTACATGGAATTGCCCGTATGGTCTATTATGGTTGTCCTGTTAATCCGAAGTGCGGGAACTGCTTTTCATTCTCCAGCATTCAGCGCAGCAACACCTATGATTGTGCCAAAAGAGGAACTTACAAAATGCGCTGGTTACACGCAGACCATGCAAGCAGTAAGTGCGATTATCAGTCCAGCTGCCGCAGCGTTTTTATATGCTGTTTGGCCTCTTAATGCAATTATATTGTTAGATATTGTGGGTGCAATCCTTGCCTGTGTGACTGTTGCGATTTCGTCCATACCAACGCCTGAACTATGTCCAGAAACGAAAAGACAACAGTTTTTACAGGATATGAAAGAGGGGTATGTGGTATTAAAGCAAAACAGGGGCCTCTTTGCTCTGCTCTGGATTGGTGTAATTTATATGTTCTTTTATATGCCAATCAGTACGCTTTTTCCTCTCATCTGTATGTCATACTTCAAAGGAACACCGGCCCATGCCTCTGCCGCTGAAATTGCTTTTGCGGTTGGTATGCTGCTTGGCGGAGTCATTCTGAGCATTTGGGGCGGTTTTAAGAAACGGCGGTACACCATCGGTCTTTCCGTTCTCCTGATGGGCGTTAGCAATATGCTCTCCGGGCTTTTGCCGCCAGACGCATTTCTTGTCTTTGTTGTGTGCTGTACTGTTATGGGAATTTCCGCTCCATTTTACGGTGTGCAAAATGCGATTTTTCAAGAAACGGTCAAACCAGAATATCTGGGGAGAGTTTTTTCTCTACTGACAAGCGCCGCTTCCCTCGCCATGCCGTTTGGCCTTGTCATTTCCGGGCCTCTGGCGGAGCGGCTGGGAGTTGAGAAATGGTTTGTCATTTGCGGAATTGGCATTATCATCGTTGCGCTTGCCGTATTTTTACTACCCGGTTTGAGAGAGATTGACAATACGCAATAAT
>NZ_JBQHWC010000040.1:0-1872 GCF_052064155.1 Blautia sp. HCP3S3_C12
AGTAGGTAGACCCAAGGAACCTCCCCTTGAGTCCCCATCAGAACCGTACGTGAGCCTCTCAACTCATACGGCTCCTTCTCCAACAGATGGTAATATTCCAAATTTCCAGTGTGCAAACAAGTTCCTGTCTCTTCTGGCTATTGCACCAAGCCAGTGCTCGGCTCTGCTCCTCGTATTTTTCTTTTTATAACTTCGTCGTACCCATTTAATCAGGCATTGATTGATATAACGCAGCACCTCGTAGAATTCCGATTTATAATAGTGCGTGTAGTAGTTAATCCATCCTTGTACTACTTTGTTTATCATGTTTCCAATGTCCTTCAGTGTTAAATTTACCTTCAACTGTATCTTCCATTCTCTGATTTTCTGTTTCATGGCAGTTTTGGCTTTTTCACTGACCGCAGGCGTGAATCCTACAAAGCACTTTCCTGCTTTGTTCTTGTTTAACCTTGGTCTGAATGTGTAACCCAGAAAAGTGAATTGAGTACAGCTATAGTTTTGTGACCTTCGGTCATCCTTGCAGTAAACAATACGCGTCTTTTCTTTATTCAGTTCCAGTCCAAACTGTTGAAAACGTTCTTCCAGTTTTTGCTTTATGAATACAGCCTGCTTATACGATTGACAGTGCAGTACTCCATCATCAGCATATCTTTCCCACCAGATGTTCGGATATGCTTTTGACATGTAATCGTCAAATACGTAGTGAAGAAACAGATTTGCAAGTATCGGACTGATAACTCCTCCCTGAGGTGTTCCTGCTTTACGCTCAACAACCGTACCATCACTCATAATAAATGGCACTGTAAGCCAGCGTTTTATATAGAGTATCAGCCATTTGCTCTGCGTATGTTTCTCAACCATGTACATCAGATATCCATGTTTAATGTTATCAAAGAGCCCTTTGATATCTAATTCCAATACCCAGTCTCTTTTAAAACATCTTTCCCTTGCTTGTCCTACTGCCTGAATTGCAGATTTGTTCGGACGGTATCCATATGAGTCATTGTAAAACATTGGCTCAACCAACGGTTCAAAGTACATCTTCGCGACCATTTGTGCGATTCTGTCCTCTACTGTTGGAATTCCCAAAATTCTGGTGCCACCATTTTTCTTGGGTATAGCTACTGCCCTTACAGGCTTCGGGAAATAACTTCCTGATGCCATTCGGTTCCATAGCTTATACAGGTTGTTATTAAGATGCTCCTCAAACTCTTTTATGGTTTGTTCGTCCACCCCATAGCTTCCTGCATTTTCCTTTACCGCCTGAAAAGCTGCAATTACAGCTTTCTTTGAAATATCAAACTGTTTTGCTTCGCTCATAAGCTCCTCCTTATTCCTAAGTTGACTTATTTACTCTGCTTGGATACTGTGGCTTCTTCGCTCTGTTTTCTTTTCAGAAACCGTCTTCACTACTACAAGCCACTCTGCCCCTATGGCTGTATCGGTACTCTGTACCTTGCGGTTCATCCGCTTGGTACCCTCCCTTAACACCAGCCCGTAGGTTCCCACGTTCCATGCGAATGCCTGAACAGTGTTCATGCCACCTTTACGCCGTCCACCGCATAACCAGTAAATAGGCTCCCGTTATGCTTATCCCAGGTTAACGACTGACCCCCTGGTTTTGATGGAATCTATACGCTTTCGACGTTTTCGTAAGTGGTTCACAGCTTCGTTCATCTCCACTGTTCACACCTGACTGTTTTATACAGCCTTTTCTCTGACGCTCAGCACCATAGCTTTTGACTACAGCACCTCAGAGTGGTTTGAAACCTCCACCTATATGGCGGTTCCGATGGGCCTGCCATCATCATTCACACAGCATGGCTATACTTGTTTGGCTTCATGCCACAAGTCCTCGCCTTCGTGGCGCAC
>NZ_JBQHWC010000041.1:0-1848 GCF_052064155.1 Blautia sp. HCP3S3_C12
CCGGTAATTGTCAAGATAGTTGTCAGTAAAATCTTGATTTTTTATTGGTTACATATACATCTGGGCTGCCGGACTTTACTCCGGGCTGAGAGCAGCTGTCAATGACAAGACGAGTTGCTGCACAATCATTGACAGCTGCTCTCAACCCAGAGTTTATAGTAGCCAAGCCCGATGGATGAGGAATTACGAAGCCTTTGCTTCATCTTCCTTACTCACATTTGTAATCTCTACTTTTACCTCTGGATTAAGGTAAACTTTTTCGGGCATGCTCCAGTCACGAGTCTTGCGGCCATTCCATCTTTCAGGATGGGCTGCTTTTGCTGACTCGTATACTTGATGGCGGTTTTCAAGAATCTCCTCTCCTTTTTCGCTTCTCATCTGATTCGGTGTCAAAAAATTGATCCCGCTGTGATGATGCTCATAGTTATACCATTTGACAAACAGGCGTACCCATTCTCTGGCTGCCTCGATGGATTCAAAGCCTTTAGGCTGGTAATTAGGCCTGTATTTTAATGTCTTGAATAATGATTCGGCATACGGATTGTCATTGCTTACTCTTGGACGGCTGTTTGAGGGAGTGATCCCCAGCTGGTATAGTGTCGCCAGCATAGTAGCGCCTTTCATCGGCGACCCATTATCAGAGTGCAGTACCAGTGGTTCTGTTGTCAGGCGTTTCTGTTTCAGACAGATCCTGCGGACTAATTCACTGGCGTGATCTGCACTTTCCGTTTCGTAGACTTCCCATCCTACGATGGATCGGTCATACAGATCGGAAAAGAGATAAAGATAGTAGTACATGCCACGGTGCGGCCCATTTAAATATGTAATGTCCCACATCCAAACCTGATTTGGCGCATCTGCGGAATAAGTTGTTGGATGATGTCTCGTCGGTGCTTCTGATCTTCCGCGGTGATTCTGCATTTTTTCTTCATGCAGAATTCGATATATTGTGGATTCCGAACCGATATAGATACCTTCATCTGCAAGGGCAGGTACTAATTCACAGGGTGGCATGCTTGCATATTCTGGTTTGTTCACTGTATCAATGATCGTTCTTATTTCTTCGGACGTCAGCTTATTAGCCGGAGGTTTTCGCTCTGCTTTTGGGCGCAGATCATCATAAGATCCTGTTTCCTTTTTCAGGCGGATCCAGCGATAATAAGTTCTTTCATTAACACCAAGTTCTTCGCAGGCTTTTGACAATGACGCGCCGGAAGAAACCGCCTCTTTGATCAGTAAAACAGCTTTTTCGCGATCTGAGGCACTGATCATTCGTCCTCGGGATCCCCCCAGATCGCATCGGCTTTTTTTCTCAGTACGAGAAGAGCTGCCGTTTCGGCAAGAGCTTTTTCCTTTCTTGCCAGTTCTTTTTCCAGCTTTTTACGTTCCTTTTCGGATTCTTTAAGCTCTTTGTTCAAACGTGCTGCCTCTTTGGCAACACCACCGTTGGCATTCATACAGGCATCGCGCCATGCTTTGATCTGTTCAACGTAAAGCCCTTTTTTGCGGGCATACTCAGCAAGTTCAGTTTCATTCATGCTTGCTGTTTCAACAACGATAAGGAATTTATCCTGTGTGCTCCAGTTATCCGGAAGAGCATCCTTTCCAGGTGCTGCAATACCGTCGGCTCTGGCCTTATCACGCCAGTTACGGAGAGTCTGTTCAGATATTCCTTCTTCTTTGGATATCTTACTGATGGATTCGTTGTTAGGCGGAAGCATTCTCCTTAATAAAGCTTCCTTGAGTTCTGGACTGTAGTTCATAGTGAAAGCTCCTTCCCGTGATAGCTATCTATATACTACCACAAAAACTTTCAAGCTTCACTGACATCTATCCTAACACACAGGG
>NZ_JBQHWC010000042.1:0-1686 GCF_052064155.1 Blautia sp. HCP3S3_C12
AGGTGCTATGCACCCAGCCGGGAGCATAGCGCCGTTTGTTGTCAGCAGCCCGTTTCACGGTCTGCGTGTAGTTCCTTGTAAACTGACCTAAAGGTAATGATAACGCCCGCAATCGGCACAATGACGTTTTCCGATAGGCTGCGTATCATATTGAATATGCCCGCGTTCCACCCGGCGGGGGTTGTGCCGACTTGCGTTGCGATTTCTCCAACCTCTGTATTTACGCTGTCGAACAGCCCGGAGAGATTAGAGAGTATTCCGTCTGTCAAAATGCCGCGAAACCAATCTTCAATCATCTGCCATATCAAAAGCTAATCCCTCCTTTCCCGCGCCCTCCCGCGTGAAGCGGGAGAGCGCGGCGGGTAGTGTTAGTTTGTGGCATTATCCAAACAGGCCGGAGAGCAGCGGGACAAGGGTAAGGCCGATAAGGGCAACGCCGCCGCCCGCCATCAACTGTTTCATGCCCTGCGACTTCGCGCCGGATAGCGATAGGTAATCCTTTGAAGTTATCTCCGGATTTTCCCCCGCTCCACACCGTGCATGCGACTTTCACCGCACACGGCGCTCCATCGAATTCAGCCGTCCAGGGCTTTTAAACACAACTTACACACTTCGTTACAGCATTAAATTCAAAGAATAATAGGTGGCATTTCTGCCATAGAACGAAGTTTGTTAAGCTTTTCTATTTGTTTATTGTCAAGATTTAAGGATTTCAGGTACTTCTCAATCGTAGGTTCTGAAGAAGCATGGATAAGGATATGAACCGCTTTGCTGACAAGAATAAGATTTGCGTATTCATCCGAACCGCCATTGCTAACCGGCACTTTATGGTGGCAATGAATATCGTGGGAATCCATCGGAATTCCTGTCACTGCACATTTACCATACTGTGCCGCATACAAAGAAATACGGTTATCCGCATATTCAATGGTTCTGCCCTTTACAGGATTTCTCATCAGCCATAACATTGTCGCTGTGTCGATTGCAAGATTCTTATGAATCTGTTCCCGACCTTTGACCGTATATTTATTGATGGATTTCCTTTTATGCTGGGCATTCTTTGACTGGACATATCCCAGTGGGACCACCGGACGTCCATGAAGGAACCTCATCTGTCTGCTTGCTCCATACTTTTCTTTAATGAACCCATTTCTGAGCTGTCCCTTTTTGGATAAGTCGCCTTTCAGTCTGTTTCTGAGCTGTTTGTTGATACTGAAGGCAAGTCTGCTGAAGTCATGAGATACTTCTGTAGAAATACAATAGTATTCATGAAGTCCGGCAACTACAGAGTTGTATTTCTGAAGCTGCATGAACTGAGCATTATCATCTGACGAATGAGCCAGTTTCTTTACTTCTTCCGAGACTTTTTCATGAGCCTTTTTGTATGCTTTATCGCTCATATGAGACCGAACTACATATTTCTTACCCTTTTTACGGACTTTCAGTTTGAACCCGAGAAAATCAGAATACTGTCTTTTGAGATTAACTACTTTGGATTTGTCAGGGCTGATTTCCAGCTCCAGCCTGTCCTTTAGCCATAACTCTGTTGCCTTGTATGCTCTGACAGCATCCTCATGTGTTGCGCAGAAAATTTTAAAGTAGGTAGACCCAAGGAACCTCCCCTTGAGTCCCCATCAGAACCGTACGTGAGCCTCTCAACTCATACGGCTCCTTCTCCAACAGATG
>NZ_JBQHWC010000043.1:0-1677 GCF_052064155.1 Blautia sp. HCP3S3_C12
TGTACCTTGAAAACTGCATACATGAAATTTGATTAAAGTTAATCAAATATCCTTGATACAAAACGTTAAGAGATATGAGAGTATCTCATAAAACGCAAGATAGGAAGACATCGATAACAAAGTTATCAAAAACAATGAGAATCAAACGACCGCATCACCTACGCTAGGGTGATGAAGCGAAAGGTCAAGCAATAAGGGCACAGGGCGGATGCCTTGGCACTAAGAGCCGATGAAAGACGTGATAAGCTGCGATAAGCTTCGGGGAGGAGCAAATATCCCGTGATCCGGAGATGTCTGAATGGGGAAACCCACATGAGCAAACCTCATGTATCCTACAGCCAATACATAACTGTAGGAAGGGAACCCGGGGAACTGAAACATCTAAGTACCCGGAGGAAAAGAAAGAAAACTCGATTCCGTAAGTAGCGGCGAGCGAACGCGGAGGAGCCTAAACCAGAGTGCGTGCATTCTGGGGTTACGGACTGCATTTAAGATTCTCAGAGGCTAACAGAACGGTTTTGGGAAAGCCGGCCGGAGAGGGTGAAAGCCCCGTACGTGAAAGCCGATGAGACTGAGCAGGATCCAGAGTACCACGAGACACGTGGAACCTTGTGGGAAATCAGGGGGACCACCCCCTAAGGCTAAATACTACTTAGTGACCGATAGCGCATAGTACTGTGAAGGAAAGGTGAAAAGGACCCCGGGAGGGGAGTGAAAGAGAACCTGAAACCCTGTGTCTACAAGCTGTGGAAGCACTTTATAGGTGCGACCGCGTACTTTTTGTAGAACGGTCCGGCGAGTTACGCTTACTGGCAAGGTTAAGCACTTCAGGTGCGGAGCCGTAGGGAAACCAAGTCTTAATAGGGCCAGAGTCAGTAGGAGTAGACCCGAAACCGGGTGATCTATCCATGTCCAGGTTGAAGCTGCCGTAAGAGGTAGTGGAGGACCGAACCCACATCCGTTGAAAAGGGTGGGGATGAGGTGTGGATAGGGGAGAAATTCCAATCGAACCCGGAGATAGCTGGTTCTCCTCGAAATAGCTTTAGGGCTAGCCTCGATACAGATTTGCGGAGGTAGAGCACTGAATTTCCTAGGGGGCGTCAAAGCCTACCGAAGAATATCAAACTCCGAATGCCGCGTAATCGATTATCGGGAGTCAGACTGCACGAGATAAGTTGGGCGGTCAAAAGGGAAAGAGCCCAGACCTTCAGTTAAGGTCCCCAAGTGCGCGTTAAGTGGAAAAGGATGTGGGATTTCGAAGACAACCAGGATGTTGGCTCAGAAGCAGCCATCCATTCAAAGAGTGCGTAATAGCTCACTGGTCGAGAGGTCCTGCGCCGAAAATGTCCGGGGCTGAAACGCGCCACCGAAACTAAGGAACCGAAAGGTTGGTAGAGGAGCATTGCATGCGGGAAGAAGCAGTACCGTAAGGAGCTGTGGACTGCATGGAAGAGAGAATGCCGGAATGAGTAGCGAGAATAAGGTGAGAATCCTTATGGCCGAATATCCAAGGTTTCCAGAGTAAAGCTGATCTGCTCTGGGTAAGTCGGGGCCTAAGGCGAGGACGAGAGTCGTAGCCGATGGACAACAGGTGGAGATTCCTGTACTGCGGTATGACAGAACTGTGGGGACACGTAAGGAAAGCGGAAGCCGGGAATGGAGAGCCCGGTGCAAGCG
>NZ_JBQHWC010000044.1:0-1274 GCF_052064155.1 Blautia sp. HCP3S3_C12
CTAGTATAACATAAATTAAATAAGTACCATATATTTTAAACTAAATATGTGATATACTATTCTCATCAACGAAAGGATGGTTGTTATGAAAAATACGTTTCTTCCTTTATCTGATGAGGATAAAAAATATCTTAAATCATTATCTAAAACCAGAACGATTCAAGCACAGGTGGTAGATCGTGCAAGAATTCTTTTGTATAAAGCTGATGGTGTATCTTTTGATGATATCGCTGCCAGATTGAATATCAGTAAAAGAACTGTTCGCTTATGCATTTCAAAGTTTAATAATGGAGGCCTTGATGCTGCATTGTTTGATGCTAAGCGTTCCGGAAGACCTGCCGAAGTATCAGATGATGCTAAAGCATGGATTATTAATCTTGCATGCCAAAGACCTGCGGATTTAGGATATTCTCAAGAACTTTGGACATTAGCCAAACTCCATAAACACATACAACAGCACGCACAACAGGCTGGATTCCCAAGACTTACAACCATCACTAAGGCGTATGTGCAAAAACTTTTACAGGATAATCAGATTAAACCGTTTAAAATCAAGTATTATTGTGAAAAGCGAGATCCTGATTTCGAATCAAAAATGCATGAGGTTCTTGTTGTTTATAAACAGGTTGAAATGCAGTTTGATGAAAAAGGTAACATTATTGTGCCTGATGATTATAGGCTCACTATAACTGTATCCTATGATGAAAAACCAGGAATTCAGGCAATTGCTAATACATCCGAGGATCTGCGTCCAACAGGAGATAATGGTGAGGTGTATCGCGATTATGAGTATAAACGTCTTGGAACAGTTTCCCTACTGGCTGGAATTGATCTGCTTACAGGAGAAGCAATTCCCTTGGTGAGAGATACCCACAAAAGTTCTGATTTTATTGACTTCCTAAAAATACTGGATAAAAAATACCCATCACAAGATACAATCAGAATTATATTAGATAATCACTCAGCCCACACATCCAAAGAAACGAAACGATTTCTTGCAACAATGCCCAAAGAACGCTTTGAGTTTGTATTTACGCCAAAGCATGGTTCGTGGCTGAACATGATAGAAGGTTTCTTTGGAAAAATGACAAAACAAATGCTACGTGGTATCAGAGTAAATTCAAAACAGGAACTTGTGGATCGAATCTACCAGTATTTCGATGAAATCAACAAGGAACCGGTTGTTTACCACTGGAAATACAAAATGGATGATATTGAAGAGACTGAGTCTGCATCTGTTTAATATGGTACTTATTAAATGGTCGATGTACTAG
>NZ_JBQHWC010000045.1:0-1235 GCF_052064155.1 Blautia sp. HCP3S3_C12
GGCGGTGTAGAACCGGATTTTCGCACCATTGCAGATTTCAGGAAAAACAACATAGACAGCCTGAAAGAGATTTTTTATGAATTCAACCGCCGGATCTCCGGTGCAGTGGAATGGGGATTTTCTTCCGTGGATGGAACAAAGATCCAGGCGGATAACGCAAAAGATAACAACTTCACCAAAAACAAACTGGATGACAGGATCAAATGGCTGAATGGTCATACAGATGAGTATCTAAGGATCCTGAATGAAATGGACAAGCAGGAAGAAACAGACGTGATTTCAGGAGAACTGACAAGAGAAAGTCTTGAAGCCAAGTTAAAAGAAGCACAGGAGAGACTTGCCAGATACGAAGGTTATCAGAAGCTGATGGAAGAAACCGGGGTATCCCAGCTTTCGATCACAGATGCGGATGCAAAACTCATGAAAAATAAAAATGGGTTTACAGTAGCATATAACCCACAGACGGCGGTAGATTCTGAAACACATCTGATCCGAGATTTTCAGATGACCAATCAGGTAACCGACCATGGATTGCTGGAAAGTACGATGCAGGGGATAAAGAGCTCTGAACCGGAAAAGATCATAGAAGTAGTAGCAGATAAAGGTTATGAAGCTGTGGAAGATATGGTGGAGTGTCTGGAGAACGGTATTATCCCACATGTCATAACAGATGATGGAAAAGACGGTTATGACATAGAAATCCCTTATGAAGAGGCAGAAACGGATACTGCCAGCACAGAGCCAGAAGAACTGAAGAAAGCACTGCATGCAGGTAAGATACCGGAAGTTTATGCAGAAGTGATACAGGATATGAAGGTAGAAACAGTCCGTCGTAAAGTGGTGGATGAAAAACGGGAAAACAGCAGTGTCTATGGAAGTCCTGAGGAAATGCAGGAAAAAGCAAAAGAAGGTTATTTTGTCAGAGATCCTGAGAGAAACCTGGTATACTGTCCGGCTGGGGAAATCCTGAGACAGAAGAGCATAAAGAAAAACGGGAATATCCGCTATGCCAATAAAAATGCGTGTAAACATTGCCCGAACCGCAATAAGTGTTACAAGGGAAAAGGCGAATGGAAAGAGATCGACTTTACCAAAGATCAGCTGGTAAAACCATGTAAGGGCTGGCTGGAAGCCGAAGGAAAGAAGCCGGAGGAAACGAAAACGGGTGAAAAATGGCATTATGAAAAAAGAAAGGTTGTGAAGTTTTTCCTGAAACCGGATAAAGAAAAGATGAG
>NZ_JBQHWC010000047.1:0-1109 GCF_052064155.1 Blautia sp. HCP3S3_C12
TATTTGTCGTGTACATAATGCGTCTGATATCATTAGAAAACTGGAAAAAGGAACTTACATCTTCCCAATTATTTTCCCAGTTACTGATCGCATACGGATATTTCTTCCCCCATTTTTCTTTCATGTTCTCCAGCTCTGTTAAAGCGGCTGTTTCGTTCGGAGCATTGTACACTTCTTTGAAATCCGAGGAAAACTTTTTCAGATCATTATAATTTACATATTTGAAAGAATTGCGTAGCATATGGATCACACATCTCTGGATCTCTGCCTGCGGATAAACTGCCTGAATAGCTTCTTTAAAACCCGGAAGACCATCCACACAGAAGAAAAGGACATCTTTTACTCCGCGGTTCTTAAGATCATTAAGCATCCCAAGCCAGAACTTGCTGGTTTCATTTGCGCCTACTGTGATGCTGAGGATATCTTTGTATCCCTCCACTGTAACGCCAAGAACTACATACGCAGCACGACTCTGGATTCTGCCATCCTCACGTACTTTATAATGAATACAGTCCATAAAGACAAACGGATAAACCGGGTTCAGAGGACGGGACTGCCATTCCTTAACCTGAGGAAGTATTTTGTCTGTGATCTTGCTGACCATTTCAGCTGATAGCTCAATTCCATAAAGATCCTGGAGCTGATCGTGGATGTCACGTGTACTCATACCACGGGCATATAAAGATATCACTTTTTCCTCAATCCCGGAAATATCTCTCTGGTATTTAGGGATGAGTTTTGGTTCAAACTCACCGTTACGGTCTCTTGGTACGTCGATTTGAAATTCACCGTATTGACTCTTTAAATTTTTTGTAGAATGACCATTTCTTTTATTGTCTGTCTGTAGATCTCCCTTATGGTTTTTCTCGTAGCCAAGAGTTGCATCCAGTTCTGCCTCCATCAGCTCCTGCAGGATATCCTTGAAACTGTCTTTCAGAAGCGTGTATATATCTGCAACGCTATTAATGTTGTTTTCTGAGATGATCTGTCGAATTTGTTCTTTTGCAACTGCCATAAAAAATACTCCTTTTCGATAAGAATTGTCATATCTGAATTCTTACCAAAAAGGAGTTATTTTTTACCAAAAACACAAACTATTTTACACTACC
>NZ_JBQHWC010000048.1:0-1004 GCF_052064155.1 Blautia sp. HCP3S3_C12
AGACAGGTGGTGCATGGTTGTCGTCAGCTCGTGTCGTGAGATGTTGGGTTAAGTCCCGCAACGAGCGCAACCCCTATCCTCAGTAGCCAGCGGTTCGGCCGGGCACTCTGTGGAGACTGCCAGGGATAACCTGGAGGAAGGCGGGGATGACGTCAAATCATCATGCCCCTTATGATTTGGGCTACACACGTGCTACAATGGCGTAAACAAAGGGAAGCGAACCTGTGAAGGTAAGCAAATCCCAAAAATAACGTCCCAGTTCGGACTGCAGTCTGCAACTCGACTGCACGAAGCTGGAATCGCTAGTAATCGCGGATCAGAATGCCGCGGTGAATACGTTCCCGGGTCTTGTACACACCGCCCGTCACACCATGGGAGTCAGTAACGCCCGAAGTCAGTGACCTAACCGCAAGGGAGGAGCTGCCGAAGGCGGGACCGATGACTGGGGTGAAGTCGTAACAAGGTAGCCGTATCGGAAGGTGCGGCTGGATCACCTCCTTTCTAAGGTAAGAAAAAGTAGAGAAAAAATGTGTTTTACTGTTGAGTTATCAAGGAAACTGAATAAAGATATTTCTGGTAGCGATGCGCTTAGGGGAAACACCCGTTCCCATCCCGAACACGACGGTTAAGACCTAAGCGGCCGATGGTACTGCACTGGAGACGGTGTGGGAGAGCAGGTGGCTGCCAGATCAAATGGGGATGTAGCTCAGTTGGGAGAGCACCTGCCTTGCAAGCAGGGGGTCGAGAGTTCGAATCTCTTCATCTCCACTGAAATCGAAAGATTTCAAGATGGGCTTATAGCTCAGCTGGTTAGAGCGCACGCCTGATAAGCGTGAGGTCGGTGGTTCGAGTCCACTTAAGCCCATTGGCTTATAAAAGTTTAGCCGTGAGGTTAAGTGAGTAAGCCTTATATTGTACCTTGAAAACTGCATACATGAAATTTGATTAAAGTTAATCAAATATCCTTGATACAAAACGTTAAGAGATATGAGAGTATCTCATAA
>NZ_JBQHWC010000049.1:0-911 GCF_052064155.1 Blautia sp. HCP3S3_C12
TAATCATTAATTCGACAGCAAAATTTTACATATCTATTTCTTATCAGAAAGATTTACTTTCCATAGACACAAGAATTTTTACACCCTCCCCACTTCCGTATGGATTCGGAATCCCCGTTCCACTGTGATAGGTTCACCACAATGCGGACAAATGCCTTTCTGCATTTTGTACAGTGCATTTAATTTCTTCCTTCCATTGATTTCTCGAAGCATTCTCTTTGTGTCTCTGTCCTCAAAATATTCTGTGAAACGTTCATCAAATGGTGTCGCTTCTGATTTTGTTTTCAGCCACCTTACTATTTTAGTATCAGTAGCATATATCAGATGTAATTCAAATGAGTCTGCCATATTTACACTGAATGTCCAGTTCCTTGTGCCGACTCTCCTGAAATATTTCTTTGCTATCCATTTGTGGCTTTTCTTCGGATGCCTACGTTTACACCATCTCCACAGACATCTCCATACATCGAAATCAAACCTGTCAAACGCCTGCGAGGAGACATTATACTTTTGGAAATTTACCCATCCTCTGATGACCGGATTTAACTTTCTTATCAAATCTTCCTGCTTCATAGATGGATTTTGCTTTATAATCCCCCGTATCTTATTCACAATGGCTTTATAATTCTTTTTGGATGGTTTTGTAAGAAGCTTGCCTTTATACCACCGTATATTACATCCGAGAAAATCAAAACCATCTTCGATATGGGTAATCACTGTCTTTTCTTCTGACAGTTCCAACCCTCTCTCTGATAAAAATTCCCGGATAATCGGGAGAACACCTGCTTCCAAAAGCTCTCTACTTTCGCCTGTGACGATGAAGTAGGTAGACCCAAGGAACCTCCCCTTGAGTCCCCATCAGAACCGTACGTGAGCCTCTCAACTCATACGGCTCCTTCTCCAACAGATGG
>NZ_JBQHWC010000050.1:0-873 GCF_052064155.1 Blautia sp. HCP3S3_C12
TGGAGCCGCTGTTGGGATACCACCCTTGCAGTATTGGGTTTCTAACCAGCCGCCGTGACCCGGCGGTGGGACAATGCCAGACGGGGAGTTTGACTGGGGCGGTCGCCTCCGAAAGGGTATCGGAGGCGCCCAAAGGTTCCCTCAGAATGGACGGAAACCATTCGGAGAGTGCAAAGGCAGAAGGGAGCTTGACTGCGACACCGACGGGTGGAGCAGGTACGAAAGTAGGGCTTAGTGATCCGGTGGTATTAAGTGGGAATGCCATCGCTCAACGGATAAAAGCTACCCTGGGGATAACAGGCTTATCACTCCCAAGAGTTCACATCGACGGAGTGGTTTGGCACCTCGATGTCGGCTCATCGCATCCTGGGGCTGTAGTAGGTCCCAAGGGTTGGGCTGTTCGCCCATTAAAGCGGTACGCGAGCTGGGTTCAGAACGTCGTGAGACAGTTCGGTCCCTATCCGGCGTGGGCGTAGGATATCTGAGAGGAGCTGTCCTTAGTACGAGAGGACCGGGATGGACGGGCCGCTGGTGCATCGGTTAGACTGCCAAGTCTACGGCCGAGTAGCCAAGCCCGGAAGGGATAAACGCTGAAGGCATCTAAGCGTGAAGCCCCCCTTAAGATGAGATATCCCATTCGCGAGAAGTAAACCCCCTTGAAGACGACGAGGTAGATAGGGCAGAGGTGGAAGTGTGGCAACACATGGAGCTGACTGTTACTAATCGGGTGAGGGCTTGACCAACTAGCCGAGGAAGCGGCAGGATGGAGCAGGAAGGATTCGGAGCAAGCTTGCTTGTGGAGAAGCATTCCTGATACAGACTGGACATTTGCGAAGCAAATGACACTGAGTGACGAAGTCACGAAGTGACCCC
>NZ_JBQHWC010000051.1:0-861 GCF_052064155.1 Blautia sp. HCP3S3_C12
ATGATTGATAAATTTTCTCCCCAGGACAGTTCCGTCTGCCCGCATAATGGTACAGACCGCATCGGTATTGATTCCCAGGTCCACACTACAGATGATCTGTTCTTTTACCGGTGTCTTCGTAAGTGTCACTTCTTCCGTATAAGAAAAACGCAGGAAATATTTATGGTGCCTTTTCTCCAGTGTCGGGGCTGATGCCTTTTTCCCCGACCAGTTCCTGCGCAGATATTCCATATCTGTGTGATTTAAACGCACACAAAACCATTTCCAGTCATGACCATCATACAGTTTCAGGTATGCTTCGTCTTTTCCTTCTTTTTCCTCTCTGTACATGACATCACGATAAAAAACAGGCATGGCATGATTCTCATACGCCAGTCTGGGTTTCCCTGCTTTTTCTCCTGACTTTTCCCACAGATCCATCCGTGTTTCGTAAGAAGATACACTTCCCAATGCATGCTGGATTGCGGCTCGCCTCAGGTAGGACGGCATCTTCGGAAAGCGAAGATCAAAATCAAAGCGTGCAAGATTCTTTTTTGTAGTATGCACCAGATGCTCTGCAGCATTAAACCGCCTTTTGGCATCCGGTATCTCTGCCAATTCTTCCCACACCTGCTCATATATTTCTGTCAGGTAACAGACCGCAGACCGGTAGATTTCCAGTGTCTGGCGGACTGGGATATTCTGTTTTCGTAATTCTACGCCATAGCTGGATACGGTCTGCATCTCTTTTCCTCCAACAAATCATTTCTTCTGTCAGGCTTTTTTCTTTTCTTTTTTCTTTTCTTTTTCCTTTTGTCCTTCGATGTAGGCAAGCACCTGGTCTCTGCTCCTGTCACTGACCGTTATGGCACAGTAAGACGG
>NZ_JBQHWC010000052.1:0-612 GCF_052064155.1 Blautia sp. HCP3S3_C12
CAGCCTCCCACCTATCCTGTACATGCAATACCGAGTCCCAGTACCAAACTGGAGTAAAGCTCCATGGGGTCTTTCCGTCCTGGCGCAGGTAACCAGCATCTTCACTGGTACTTCAATTTCACCGGATGCATTGTCGAGACAGCGCTCAAATCATTACGCCTTTCGTGCGGGTCGGAACTTACCCGACAAGGAATTTCGCTACCTTAGGACCGTTATAGTTACGGCCGCCGTTTACTGGGGCTTAAATTCAAAGCTTCGCTTGCGCTAACCTCTCCTCTTAACCTTCCAGCACCGGGCAGGCGTCAGCCCATATACCTCACCTTTCGGTTTCGCATAGACCTGTGTTTTTGCTAAACAGTTGCTTGAGCCTATTCTCTGCGGCCTGGTTTCCCAGGCACCCCTTATCCCTAAGTTACGGGGCCATTTTGCCGAGTTCCTTGACAATGCTTCTTCCGCCGGCCTTAGGATTCTCTCCTCATCCACCTGTGTCGGTTTACGGTACGGGTACGGTATAAACAATAGCGGCTTTTCTTGACGCATGGCTCACGGACTTCGCTACTTTATTTCGCTCCGCATCACGGCTTCCCATTGCCACCCGGATTTGCCAAAGTG
>NZ_JBQHWC010000053.1:0-598 GCF_052064155.1 Blautia sp. HCP3S3_C12
TTATTCGTAGAATCGTAGGAGATATAAATTTTCTCACGATGATTTCTTTTTTCATTCCAGTCATTAAGAAAAGCAATTCGTTCATCTTCACTGATTTCAGACAGAAATCTGGAGATGGTTGAATCACTGTATATCTTATGATTAGGTGTCAACACCGGATGATTGTATGCATAATCAGGATAATACTGGGCTGCATTGTTCTCACTGATAATGGAATATGCTGCCAGATCAAGGAGCAGTCCTTTTCCACGGTCGTCCCAGCTGCTCAGGTAGTTCTGAAGTTTATAATCGTCAATGATCTTTTTGATTACAAGAAAAGCTCCGACACGAATACAGGAACTTCTGGAAGCATCCTTCTCTGTATCAGGAAGTACAACATCCGGAAAATATTTTTCGAAGTTTGGATTTGGATACATCATGGTTGGATCAGAAGGATCCATCTTTCCGATGGTAGTACGCAAAGGGACGTTGTATTTCTTCTCAGGAATATATTTTCTATCGTAAGTGTATTCGATGTAAGTGACATCCTTACGCTTGTTTTTGGAGATTTTGCCGGTGTTTTCCGGGATTTTCACTAAAAAATCGTAGTACATTTTTT
>NZ_JBQHWC010000054.1:0-585 GCF_052064155.1 Blautia sp. HCP3S3_C12
ATAGGTCAATTCGTAATAATGAGTATACTTCTTTGGAAGCGTAGACTCTTTCCCTTTACATTTATTCATGGCTTCTTCCATGCGGCGGAGTTCGTTTTCCAGCTGGGTACGTTCAGCACTTTCACGCCTGATGCTGTGGTACAGGTGGAACCATCGTTCAACTTCATCATCCGCATACAGTTTTGACTGAAGTGTCATGCCGTATGTTTCGTATTCATCGATATAACAAGCTCTTTTGATCTCAAATGTGCCTTTCTTATCAAGAATCAGCTGATTTACAAAGGAACCGCGTCCCTTCACCATGATTACAAAGTCATACTTGCATTTATCCATAAAGGCGATGTTATCTCTGCTGAAATAGCCTCTGTCCAGAACAAATCCAATGTTTTTATATCCGTATCCCTGAAATTTCTCCAATACATACTGTAGCTGCGAAACATCCACAACACTTCCAGGGTAGCTTTCGTATAACAACGGTTCCTGGTTCTTAAGGTCATAAGCTATCGCATAATTAACGATTGGAGCCCCGACATCTTCCTTTGGATGACCGTATTCTGCCTTCTCCACGTCGCCAGCCTTGCAGTT
>NZ_JBQHWC010000055.1:0-557 GCF_052064155.1 Blautia sp. HCP3S3_C12
CTTTTTTCTTTTCTTTTTCCTTTTGTCCTTCGATGTAGGCAAGCACCTGGTCTCTGCTCCTGTCACTGACCGTTATGGCACAGTAAGACGGATTCCACAGATGCCCACCCCACAGTTCCTTTTTTAACTCCGGATACGCAAGAAACATCTGGCGTGCAAGATTTCCTTTCATGATCTTGATCATATCTGAAATATAAAACTGAGGTTTACAGTCCACAAGCAGATGGATATGATCCGGCATCACCTCCATTGCCAGGATCTGAAATTTATATTCTTCTGCAAGATTCTGTAACATTTCTTTGCATTCTGTATCGATTCCGTTTTTTAAAACCTTTTTTCTGTATTTTGTACACCAGACAAGATGATACTGCAAGGAATAGACATATCCCCTACCATATGAAAGTTTGTTTTTATCTATATTAAATATATCTTTTTCCATATAAATATTATACCATATGTATTGGTTTATGTAAACATTTGTTCTGTTGTTTAGTAAAAAAATTTGCGCGTCTAACTCATCACTGAAAGTAACGAGAATGCGACGCGCAGTTATTCAA
>NZ_JBQHWC010000056.1:0-484 GCF_052064155.1 Blautia sp. HCP3S3_C12
TAAAAACTTTATCCTCACACGACTGAAGTCGCGTGCTTCCAGACGCTTTAGGCGTCAGACTAAATATCGGCGGATACGCCTGTAACTTAGGCCAGCGCAGTTATGCGCATTTTTCCATGCCAGATATGGCAGGTTCCCACATTGCAGGTAGTCCGCTGTATATCTGCCTGCATTTATGCTGCCTTTAAGATTTCCATTTGTAAATGAAGTTCTTTCAGATCTGCATAAACACATGAGGTTCTACGCTTTACCGAAGGGACTTTTGCCTCCAGCAAAGACCTTTCCGTTACCGGAAGGGGTTTTAAAAGTTCTCTGATAAAATATCTTGCTCCGATATTATACGATGCCGACAGGTCACAGTTATATCTTTTTCCTGTCTGGAATACACAAAGACTGTGATTTTTCGGGTCACGGGACACACTTCCGGAGCCATCGTATGCAAGCCTGCTCGTATTCCATGCGCAGACTCTGGATACCCGCATTC
>NZ_JBQHWC010000057.1:0-465 GCF_052064155.1 Blautia sp. HCP3S3_C12
TCTGTCTTGCGACAGCTTGTTTACTTTATCATATCTGTTTTACTTTGTCAAGCACTTTTTTCAAGTTTTTTCAAAGTTTTTCAACTCTTTCATTTTCTCAAAAAGTTATCCAGATACATAACTGTCAGCTCTGTTCAAGCGACTTGATTACTTTAACACAAAGGTTTTAAGTTGTCAAGCACTTTTTTAAAATTTCTTTTTTCTTTCAGAAATCTATTAAAATTGTCCCTATCTGAGAAACAATTATTTCCGACAGCTCAACTAATATAACACTCCTATCCCGCACTGTCAACCCCCTTTTTTACTTTTTTTATCTTTTTTTATTTTTTATCATTCCCAGTCACTATTCTTCTTTCCACCAACCCCAAACACTACGCCCCCTCCCCATACCAGCCACCAATCTACACCCCCTCCCGCCGCCAGCCACCAGCCCCGAAAGGACAGCGGGTGGGGAGGCTCGTGCAG
>NZ_JBQHWC010000058.1:0-451 GCF_052064155.1 Blautia sp. HCP3S3_C12
TCCTCAGCCTCCACGACCATCAGCGCCAGTTCGCGCTTGGTGATCGACTCGACCCGGTAGCCGCCCGTCCTGCGGATGGAGGGCAGGACCTCGCTGGTGATCCAGCGGCGGAAGGTCGCGGCCTCCGGCTTGTCTGAGCGGATGACCACCTCGTACATGCCGGGCTCGCTGACGATGGTCATCTGCTGCGCGCCGCCAAGGGTGTCAATCTGAGTGACACCCCTCATATCGTCGGCGATGCGGCTGGCGGTCATGCTGACGTTGCCGAGTCTGAGGACTTTGCACAGGTCGGTAAGGACGAACCACGGCTCGCCGTCGATGGTGACGACGCGGACAGTGGCATCGCCGTAGGCGAAGGGGACGAGCGTGGCGCTCATGCTGCCACCGTCCGGCGAATCGCTGGGTAGGTGATGGCCTCGAGCGGGACGCCGAGGGCGTCTGCGAGCGCGCG
>NZ_JBQHWC010000059.1:0-427 GCF_052064155.1 Blautia sp. HCP3S3_C12
TCGCGGCATCGCGTCCTCAGCCGGCCTGCCCGACATCATCATCTACGACCGGCGCACGAAGAGCGGGCGCGTCATCCCTGACGACACGCTGCTTTTCCTGCCGGAGCCGACCGCCATCGATGACTACAACGGGACCGAGCTCGGCGCCACGTTCTGGGGTCAGACCCTGACCGCGACCGATCCGAAGTTCTCGCTCGTCGATGCGGAGATGCCGGGTCTCGTCGCAGGGCTGTGGCGGCATCAGACGGTGCCGATGATCGCCGAGGTGGTCGGTGACGCGATCGCGCTGCCGGTCCTCGCGAACGCGAACCTGTCGATGGCCGTGAAGGTGCTGTGATGAGCACTCTCATCGCTACCACTGTTGTGCGGCCCCCGAACCCCCGGCGCCCGGTGGGGCGCCGCCACGTCCGAGCGGGAGAGGGCGAGG
>NZ_JBQHWC010000060.1:0-388 GCF_052064155.1 Blautia sp. HCP3S3_C12
TGAGATACTCTCATATCTCTTAACGTTTTGTATCAAGGATATTTGATTAACTTTAATCAAATTTCATGTATGCAGTTTTCAAGGTACATATTGACTGAATTTTTATCAGTCATTAGAAATCTTAAACTCATTTAAAATCTCTAATCACTGGTAAAACCAGTTATATCAACAGCTCTTCCCGGCTGATACGGGTTAGCATCGGACTTGACGATTCATATCTGGCTCCATCCTGTTTCCGACAGGACTCACTTTCCAATGCCTGTTTTATCTTCATCAGGTTCCCAACCTGTTGTTTTCTTTTTGATCTGGCGCCCACCTGCTCTCCCACACCGTCTCCAGTGCAGTACCATCGGCCGATTGGGTCTTAACCGTCGTGTTCGGGATGGGA
>NZ_JBQHWC010000061.1:0-345 GCF_052064155.1 Blautia sp. HCP3S3_C12
CGTATGCAAGCCTGCTCGTATTCCATGCGCAGACTCTGGATACCCGCATTCCTTTTCTGTGTGCCTGATGCTCACAGCGTTTCTGGATATCCCGTTTTCTCCACAGATGCAGTTTCTGTTTTTTCTTTCCGGATATCTTTCCCTGCATTTCCAGATACTCGAATACGATTACATCTGCATGGTTCTCTTCTGCATTTTTTACAATCGCACCTGCAATTTTTCTTCCCAGCTCTATGTTCAGGCGTTTCGTATATGCCCATCTTCCCCGTGACTGCGCAGAGCTGTGTTCCCTCTGGAATCTTCGGATTCGGCCCAGTGTGCGGTACATCCGGTCTTTTTCACTGG
>NZ_JBQHWC010000062.1:0-344 GCF_052064155.1 Blautia sp. HCP3S3_C12
GAATCAGAACATCCCATTCATCAATAATCACAATAAACTTTCTGCCAGTTACAGTATTGATCCGTGCCAGTGTCTCTGCCAGGGAATGATTCTCTGCCAGAAGTACATCAGGATAATATTCTTTCAATTCTGAAATCGTCTTTTCGGAAATATAAGAAACAACTTTCTCAGGACCATTGGCAGGTCCCATGCACCATTGAATATCCCAGTGAATCACATCATACTGATTCAGATGTTTTCTGAAATCTTTTGCCTGACTGATTTCCAGCCTGGAAAACATTTCTTCTGAATTGCATCCTTTGCTGTAATACGCTGTAAGCATATTTGCAGTAACAGATTTTCCA
>NZ_JBQHWC010000063.1:0-341 GCF_052064155.1 Blautia sp. HCP3S3_C12
TCTGTCTTGCGACAGCTTGTTTACTTTATCATATCTGTTTTACTTTGTCAAGCACTTTTTTCAAGTTTTTTCAAAGTTTTTCAACTCTTTCGTTTTCTCAAAAAGTTGTCCAGATACATAACTGTCAGCTCTGTTCAAGCGACTTGATTACTTTAACACAAAGGTTTTAAGTTGTCAATCACTTTTTCAAATTTCTTTTTTCTTTCAGAAATCTATTAAAATTGTCCCTATCTGAGAAACAATTATTTCTGACAGCTCAACTAATATAACACTCCTATCCGCCACTGTCAACCCCCTTTTTAACTTTTTTTATTTTTTATTTCCAATCACTATTCTTCCTT
>NZ_JBQHWC010000064.1:0-328 GCF_052064155.1 Blautia sp. HCP3S3_C12
GAAAATAATCGGAAAGATAATAATTTTCACATAAAAAAATTCTAAAATTTATATAACATAAAATTCCTTACCCATACATAAAACCATCCCAACTATATGAATAATATACATAGTCGGAATGGTTTTAATTGCGAATTATTACTCTGTCTATTAATTTTCTACAGTAAGTTTACAAACAGGGGCGCACGGGTCTGACCATCGAAAATAACCGGAAAGATAATAATCTCCGCATAAAAGAATTCTAAAATTTATATAACATAAAATTCCTTACCCATACATAAAACCATCCCAGCTATATGAATAATGTACATAGTCGGGATGGTTTTGA